>NZ_JSYB01000053.1:0-47402 GCF_054823945.1 Tepidiphilus sp. HLB4
GAGGGGGTGGGGGTTTTTCGAGGTACCCAATAGCTTATCGACGGTTCCCGTGATGCCGTGGGGAAACCGCGGCGAGTGAGGTCGTGAGGCTGGAGGTTTGCTGGTTGGTTTGAACGCCAGCAAGTCCGTAAATTGAAATTCTTCGCGTGCGAATAACGACATTCCTTCCTTCCCCTGTGCGACCCTGGCCGTCGTGCTATATTTTCGCGATTCATTTTTCGCGACTCATCCGACAGGAGCCCCTCCATGCGCATCGAGACGATCGCCGTCCACGGCGGCTACACGCCCGACCCGACCACCAAGGCCGTGGCGGTGCCCATCTACCAGACCACGTCCTACGCCTTCGACGACACGCAGCACGGCGCCGATCTCTTCGACCTCAAGGTGCCGGGCAACATCTATACCCGCATGATGAACCCGACCTGCGACGTGCTGGAAAAGCGCGTCGCCGCCATGGAAGGCGGTATCGCGGGCCTGTCGCTCGCCTCGGGCATGGCTGCCATCACCTACGCCATCCAGACGATCGCCCAAGCCGGCGACAACGTGGTGAGTTCGGCCACCCTCTACGGCGGCACCTACAACCTCTTCGCCCATACGCTGCCCAGATACGGCATCGAGATCCGCTTCGCCGACCACCGCGACCCCGCCTCCTTCGCGCGGCTCATCGACGGCAAGACCAAGGCGATCTTCTGCGAATCGATCGGCAATCCCTTGGGCAACATCACCGACTTCGAGCGGCTCGCGGCGATCGCCCACGAGCACGGCATCCCGCTCATCGTCGACAACACCGTCCCCTCCCCTTACCTGTGCCGCCCTTTCGAGCACGGCGCCGACATCGTGGTGCATTCGCTCACCAAATACCTCGGCGGACACGGGAATTCCATCGGCGGGGTGATCGTCGACAGCGGCAAGTTTCCCTGGGCCGAGCACAAGGAACGTTTTCGCGTGCTCGTCGAGCCCGATCCGTCTTATCACGGCGTGAGCTACACGGAAACCTTCGGCGCTGCGGCCTACATCGCCCGGGCGCGCGTGGTGCCGCTGCGCAACATGGGCGCGGCGCTGAGCCCCTTCAACGCCTTTCTCATCCTGCAAGGGATCGAGACCCTGCCGCTACGCATGGATCGCATCTGCGACAACGCCGTGCGCATCGCCCACTTCCTGCGCACCCACCCCAAAGTGAGCTGGGTCAATTACGCCGGCCTGCCAGATCATCCCGATCACGCCCTGGTGCAGAAATACCTCGGCGGACGCGCGTCCGGCATCCTCACGTTTGGCGTCAAGGGCGGCCGCGAGGCCGGGGCGCGATTCCAGGATGCGCTCAAGCTGGTGACCCGGCTCGTGAACATCGGCGATGCGAAGACGCTCGCCTGCCACCCGGCCTCCACCACCCACCGGCAATTGAGCAAGGAAGAACTGGAGAAAGCCGGCGTGAGCGAAGACATGATCCGCCTGTCGGTAGGCATCGAGCACGTCGACGATCTCATCGCCGATCTCGATCAGGCGCTCGCGGCCGCCTGAGCCTGCCGCTCCCAACCCGAAGGGGACGGGGCGGCATCGAAGCTTCAGGGCGCGACCGCCCCGCCCTCTTCCAGCCGCTCAGGCCGCAATCGCCCCCTGCTCTGCCAGCGCGTTCGCCCGCCCGATGCCGACATAGGCAAACCCCAGCCGCTCGAGCTGCTGCGGGTCGTACTGGTTGCGCCCGTCGAAGATCTGCGGCGTTTTCAGAAGCCGCTTGATCGCCCCGAAGTCGGGATGGCGGAAAGGCTTCCATTCGGTCACCAGCACCATGGCGTCGGCTCCGTCGAGCGCGTCGTACTGGTGACGGGTGAAGACGAGACGGCCTTCGTCGAACCATTGCGCCGGGAACACTCGCCGCGCGTTGTCCATCGCGACCGGATCGTAGGCGCGCACGGTGGCACCGCGCCCGATCAGGCCCTCGATGAGCGGGATGGAAGGCGCTTCGCGCATGTCGTCGGTCCCCGGCTTGAAGGCGAGCCCCCACACGCCGAAAGTCCGTCCGGTGAGGTCTTCGCCGAAACGCGCGACGATCTTTTCTTCCAGCACGCGCTTCTGCTTCGCGTTGCGCTCTTCCACCGCCGTGAGCACCTCCGGTTCAACGCCGGCCGCCTGTGCCATGGCGATGAGCGCCTTGACGTCCTTGGGAAAACACGAGCCGCCGTAGCCGCAGCCCGGATAGATGAAGTGGTAGCCGATGCGCTGATCCGAGCCGATGCCCAAGCGGACGTTTTCGACATCGACGCCATAGCGCTCGCACAGCGCCGCGATCTCGTTCATGAATGAGATCTTGGTGGCGAGCATGGCGTTGGCGGCGTATTTCGTCATCTCGGCGTCGCGCACGCCCATGTAAATGACGCGCTGATGGCTGCGGTTGAAGGGGGCGTAGAGCTCGGCCATGCGCTCGCGCGCCGCTTCCGAATCCGTACCGACGATGATGCGGTCCGGGCGCATGAAATCTTCGACCGCAGCGCCTTCCTTGAGGAATTCGGGGTTGGAGACGACATCGAACGGGATCGACACGCCACGTGCATCGAGCTCTGCCTGGATCGCACGGCGCACCCGCTCGGCGGTTCCCACCGGAACCGTGGATTTGTCGACGATCACGCTGTAGCGCGTAAGCCGCCGGCCGATGTCGCGCGCCACCGTGAGCACGTGCTGCAGGTCGGCCGAGCCGTCTTCGAGCGGTGGCGTGCCCACGGCGATGAAGAGCACATCGCACTCGGCCATCGCCTCGCCCAGATCGGTGGTGAAACGCAGCCGCCCCTCGCGGTAATTGCGGACCACGATCTCGTCGAGCCCCGGCTCGTAGATGGGCAGCTTCCCGGCTTTCAGCCCCTCGATCTTGGCCGCATCGACATCGACGCACCACACCTCGTTGCCCATCTCGGCAAAACACGCCCCCGTCACGAGGCCGACATAGCCGGTCCCGATCACGCACAAATCCATGAAAAACTCCTCGAAGTGAAACGTTTCAATCCTCTTCTTCCGGATCGATCCAGACCAGCCGATCCCGGCCATGCTCTTTGGCTTGATAGAGCGCCCGGTCGGCACGGGCGAAAACATCGTCGATGGTGCGGTCCTTGATCGAGAAAGAGGTCCCCCCTGCACTCACCGTATAGCGGATCGCATGGCCTTCGTAGACGACGACGCTCTGGCGAATGGTACGCATGAGGCGTTCGATCGCTTGGGTCGCTGCTTTATCGTCGGTTTGCGGCAACAGGATGCCGAACTCCTCTCCCCCCAGGCGGCCACAGACGTCCATCTGACGCAGGGATTGCCGAACCGTGTGGGCGAAATGACGCAGCACGGCGTCGCCAGCGGCATGCCCAAGGGTGTCGTTGATGCGTTTGAAGTGATCGAGATCGACGAGGCAAAAGGAGGAATCGATCGTGAATCCGGAACGAACGACGCGCTGAAACTCCTTTTGCATCACCTCGAGAAAAGCGCGGCGGTTGGGCAGCTCGGTGAGGGGATCGGTCATGGCCATGCGTTCGAGCCGCTCTTCGAGCAGCACCTGCTCGGTGACGTCGCGGTAGGTGGCGATGTAGTGCACAGGCCGCCCCTCGTTGTCGGTGACGGGGGCGATGGTCACGTCGTGGTAACGCAACTCCCCCGTCGCCGTCTTGTTCACCATCCGTCCCTGCCAAACCGCTCCTTGGGAAATCGTCTCCCATAATTCCCGATAAAACGAGTCTGGTTGGAGACCACTATGAAACAGAAGGCCGGTCCGCGTGCCAATGAGTTCGTCGGCACTGAAACCGGTGATCTGCTCGAGAGCCGGATTGACCCATTCGACGGTACCGTCGGCCGCCGCGATCATGATGCCTACCGGCGCATGGCGCAGCGCTGCGGTCAAGAGGCGATCTCGCTGGATTTTTTCTTCTTCCTGGGTCACGTCACGCGACACACCGATCGCACGCAACGCGCGCCCCGTCGTAGGATCGCGGTCACATACCTGGCCACGATCTTCGAGCCACAGGATGCGGCCATCCGGTGTCCGAATACGGTAACGCTGCTGATAAATAGCAGTTTTTCCTTTGAGCAGATCGATGAGGGCCGAGCGAACCTTGGGCCAGTCATCGGGATGGACCAAGGAACGCCATTCGGCAAAGCTGAGGCTGACGGGCTCGTTACCCAAGCCCATCCAACGGCTCCATTGGGCATCGAGCCAGGCGGTCTCATGCACGAAATCCAGATCCCACGTCGCCAGTCCGGCCGCTTCCAGGGCGAGCCGCAGGCGCGTCTCGAGTCGAGCAGGGGACGAGGCAGGATCGGACCGCATTCACGCCCCTTTTGCTGGCAGGAGCCCGCGGGCCTCGGCTTCTTCGTAGATCGCCCGCGCCACGGCCTTCCACACGGGGCCGCCGTGCAGCTCCTCCCCCATGTTCGCCGAGGAGGCCATGGTCTGGAACATGAGGGCGATGAGCCCCAAGAGCTCGGCGCGCACGCGCGGCTCGAGCGAAGACGCATAGAAATGCTGGGAGATTTTTTGCGGATCGGTGTCGAGCGCTTCTCGGGCGAGATCGCGCATCTGCTGCGCGTTCGTCGGATCCAGCCCCAGCACGGCGAGTTTGGCCGCGATGGCGTGTTCCAGCATCTCCACGTTCCGCCCCAGAAACGATGGCTGCACCATCGCGCCAGCCCTCTCATGTACCAATCGTTCAATGATAGCATGGCGGGGTAGGAGCATGGTGGGTGCTGACGGACTCGAACCGCCGACATTCGCCTTGTAAGGGCGACGCTCTACCAACTGAGCTAAGCACCCGCCTCGAGCGCCGGCAATGGTACCATCACCGGCGCTTCCTGGCAAACGCCGCGGGCTCAGTGCGGCAGTTCGGCTGCCCCCGTGCCCGCGGCGGTCGCCGTAACCGCGACCGTGGCCACAGGCGGCTCACTTGCCGGCGCGAGCGGCTCGGGCTTGCGTTCGAGGGCGAGCTCGAGCACCTGCTCGATCCAGCGCACGGGGATGATCTCCACGGCGTTCTTCACGTTGTCAGGGATCTCGGCCAGATCCTTGACGTTCTCCTCGGGAATGAGCACCTTGCGGATGCCGCCGCGCACGGCGGCAAGGAGCTTCTCCTTGAGCCCGCCGATCGCCAGCACTTCCCCCCGCAGGGTGATCTCGCCGGTCATGGCCACGTCGCAGCGCACCGGAATCTCGGTGAGCGCGGAGACGAGCGCCGTGGTGATGGCGATACCGGCCGAAGGACCGTCTTTGGGGATCGCGCCTTCGGGCAGGTGCACGTGCACGTCGGTCTTCTCGTAGAAATCCTCCGGGATGCCGAGCTTGCGCGCGCGCTTGCGCACCACGGTAATGGCCGCCTGGATGGATTCCTGCATGACCTCGCCGAGCTTGCCCGTGGTGATGACCTTGCCTTTGCCCGGCATCACCGCCGCTTCCACGGTGAGGAGTTCGCCGCCCACTTCGGTCCAGGCAAGTCCGGTGACCTGCCCCACCTGGTTCTCTTTCTCGGCCACGCCGAAGGTGTACTTGCGCACGCCGAGATAGGTCTCGAGATCGCCCGCATCCACCGTCACCGGAGCCTTCAGCGCCTTGAGCAGAATGCCCTTGACCACCTTGCGGCAGATCTTGGAGATCTCTCGCTCGAGGCTGCGCACGCCGGCTTCCCGCGTGTAGTAGCGCACGATGTCGCGGATCGCCGCGGTGGTGACGCTGAGCTCGTTCTTCTTCACGCCGTTGAGCTTCATCTGCTTGGGCAGCAGATAGCGCTCGGCGATGGCGATCTTCTCGTCCTCGGTGTAGCCGGAGAGCCGGATCACCTCCATGCGGTCCAAAAGCGGCGCCGGGATGTTGAGCGTGTTCGCCGTGGCCACGAACATCACTTCCGAGAGGTCGAAATCGACCTCGACGTAGTGGTCCTGGAAGGCGTGGTTCTGTTCGGGGTCGAGCACTTCCAGGAGCGCCGAACTCGGATCGCCGCGGAAATCCATGCCGATCTTGTCGACTTCGTCGAGCAGGAAGAGCGGGTTTTTCACGCCGACCTTGATGAGGCTCTGGATGATGCGCCCCGGCATGGCGCCGATGTAGGTGCGCCGATGGCCGCGGATTTCGGCTTCATCCCGCACCCCACCCAGGGCCATGCGCACGAACTTGCGCCCGGTGGCGCGTGCCATCGACTGGCCGAGCGAGGTCTTGCCCACGCCGGGAGGACCGACCAGGCACAGGATGGGGGCTTTGACGACGTCGACGCGCTTTTGTACCGCCAGGTATTCGACGATCCGCTCCTTGACTTTCTCCAGGCCGTAGTGATCGGCATCGAGGATTTTCTGCGCCTTGGCCAGATCGAGCGTGACCTTGGTCTTCTTGTTCCAGGGCAGGCTCACGAGCACGTCGAGGTAGTTGCGCACCACCGTGGCCTCGGCCGACATGGGCGACATCATGCGCAGCTTCTTGAGTTCGGCCTCGGCCTTTTCCTGCACCTCCTTGGGCATTCCCGCGGCCTTGATCTTCTTCTCGAGCTCTTCGAGCTCGGCCTGTTCGTCGCCTTCGCCGAGTTCCTTCTGGATGGCCTTGACCTGCTCGTTGAGGTAGAACTCGCGCTGCGATTTTTCCATCTGCCGCTTGACGCGGCTACGGATGCGCTTCTCGACTTCGAGAATGTCGATCTCGGCCTCGAGCAGCGCCAAGAGCCGCTCCATGCGCGGCACGAGGGCGAGGATCTCGAGCAGCTCCTGCTTCTTGTCGAGCTTGAGCGGCAGATGGGCCGCGATGATGTCGGTGAGATGCTCGGGATCTTCGAGCGCGGCGAGCGAGGCGACGAGCTCCTGCGGCAGCTTCTGGTTGAGCTTGACGTACTCTTCGAAAGCGGAGAGCAGCGAGCGGCGCAGGGCCTCGGTCTCGCGGGCATCGCCGGTCTGGGTTTCCAGCGGCTCGGCCAGGGCGACGAAGGTGTCGCCTTCTTCGAGAATGCGTGCAAAGCGCGCGCGCTGCCGCCCTTCGATGAGCACCTTGACCGTGCCGTCGGGCAGCTTGAGCATCTGCAGCACATGGGCGATGCACCCGAGCGTGAAAATGTCGTCGGGACCGGGATCGTCCTTGGCGGCGTCTTTCTGCGTGGCGAGTACGAGCCGTCCGCCGTTTTCCATGGCGCGCTCGAGCGCCTTGATGGACTTGGGCCGCCCAACGAAGAGCGGGATGACCATGTGCGGGAACACCACCACGTCGCGCAAGGGCAGCAGCGGCAGGTGTTCGAGGGTTTTCCCCTGGGTTTGGATGAGCTCTGTCATGAGTGGAAATCCTGATGAGGCGAGGAATCGCTACCGTGCAATATGGTAGCTTGAACGGCAAAAATCAAGGGGAGAAAAAAGCACATTGGCGGCGGGGCCGAAACGGCCCCGCACCGAAGAGAGAAAAACGAAACGTCGAACTTCAGTTGGCGCCGCTGACGCGGGCTTCTTCGCCGCTGAGCTTGAGGGGGGGGGTGCCCTGCGTCACGGTGGATTCCTCGATGAGGATCTTGTGCACGCCTTCGCTGCTGAGGTTGGGGAGCTCGAACATCAGGTCGAGCAATACGTCTTCCATGATGGAGCGCAGCCCGCGCGCGCCGGTGCGCCGTTCGATGGCTTTACGGGCGATCGCCCGGATCGCGCCGGGGGTGAATTCGAGCGCCACGCCTTCCATCTCGAAGAGCTTGCGATACTGCTTGACGAGCGCGTTCTTCGGCTCGGTGGCGATGCGCATGAGCGCCTCTTCGTCGAGCTCCTCGAGCGGCACGATCACCGGCAGACGCCCGACGAACTCGGGAATCAAGCCGAAGCGCACGAGATCGTCGGGTTCGACCTGGCGCAGCAGTTCGGATTTCTTGCGCTCTTTCTTGCTCGCGACCATGGCGCCGAACCCGATGCCGGCGGCTTCCGTGCGCCGCTCGACGATCTTCTCCAGCCCCTCGAAGGCGCCACCGCAGATGAAGAGGATGTTGGTGGTGTCGAGCTGGATGAAGTCCTGGTTCGGGTGCTTGCGCCCGCCTTGAGGCGGCACGGAAGCCACCGTGCCTTCGATGAGCTTCAAGAGCGCCTGCTGCACGCCTTCGCCGGAGACGTCGCGGGTGATGGAGGGGTTCTCGGACTTGCGCGTGATCTTGTCGATCTCGTCGATGAAGACGATGCCCCGCTGGGCACGCTCGACGTCGAAGTCGCAGGTTTGAAGCAGGCGGGCGAGGATGTTCTCCACGTCTTCACCCACGTAGCCTGCCTCGGTGAGCGTGGTGGCGTCGGCGATGGCAAAGGGCACGTCGAGCTTGCGCGCAAGGGTCTGCGCGAGCAGGGTCTTGCCCGAACCGGTAGGGCCGATGAGCAGGATGTTGCTCTTGGCGATCTCCACGTCGTCGTCGCGGCCGGCGAGCGCCAGACGCTTGTAGTGGTTGTAGACCGCTACCGAGAGCACGCGCTTGGCGTAGTCCTGGCCGATGACGTACTGGTCGAGATAATCGACGAGCTCCCTGGGCGTGGGCAAGTGCCCTGTGTGCCCTTCCCCTTCGCCCAGGTCTTCCGCCAACTCCTGACGCACGATGTCGTTGCACAACTCGATGCACTCGTTGCAGATGTACACCGACGGGCCGGCGATGAGTTTCTTGACCTCGTGCTGGCTCTTGCCACAGAAGGAACAGTAGAATTCGCCGTTGTCGCTGCGTTTATTCTTCGCCATGGTTCCTCAGATGTCTTCGCGACGGATCAGGACCTTGTCGACCAGGCCATACTTCACGGCTTCTTCCGCGTCCATGAAGTTGTCCCGCTCGGTGTCGCGCTCGACGCGCTCGACGTCGTTGCCGGTGTGAAACGCCAGGAGCTCGTTGAGCTTGGCCTTGATTTTGAGAATCTCGCGGGCGTGGATCTCGATGTCGGTGGCCTGTCCCTGAAAACCACCCAGGGGCTGGTGGATCATCACGCGGGAATTCGGCAGGCAGTAGCGCTTGCCTCTGGCGCCTGCCGCGAGCAGGAAGGCGCCCATGCTCGCCGCCTGGCCGATGCACAGGGTGCTCACGTCGGGCTTGATGAACTGCATGGTGTCGTAGATGGCCATGCCGGCCGTGACCGAGCCACCCGGCGAGTTGATGTAGAAGTGGATGTCCTTGTCGGGGTTCTCGGATTCGAGAAAGAGGAGCTGCGCGACGACGAGGCTCGCGACCGCATCGTCGACAGGGCCGACGAGGAACACGACGCGCTCCTTGAGCAGGCGCGAGTAGATGTCGTAGGCGCGCTCGCCGCGACCGCTTTGCTCCACCACCATCGGCACGAGGCCGAGCCCGAGCGGGGTGTTCGCCTCAAAGGATTGTTTCATGGTTCCTCACGCAGGAATTCGTTCAATTGTAGTTGACGCGAAAACGCGCGGCGGGTTCGCGCGGCGAACAAACTTCGCCCGCCGAACGTCGCGGCCGCGCGGGTTTGCCCATCTTCAGGCGGGGCGCTGCGTCATGAACTCGTCGAACTCGACGGGCTTGTCGACCACCTGAACCTGCTCGAGCACCCATTGCACGACGTTGTTCTCGATCGCCACCGCTTCCACCGACACCAGGCGCTCCGGATCGGAATAATACCAATTGACCATCACCTCTGGGTGCTCGTACTCGGCGGCCACCTCTTCGACGAGGGCGCGCACCTGCTCCGGTTTCGCCTGAAGTTCATGGCGCTTGACGAGCTCGCCGATGACGAGGCCGAGCTTGACGCGGCGGCGGGCCTCTTCTTCGAAGAGCTGCGGCGAGAGCTCGAGCTTGCCGGCGTCGAACCCGCGCATGCTCAGGTCACGCCGCATGCGCTCGACGAGCTGTTCGGCTTCGGTCTCGACGAGGGCGCTCGGCACGGCGAAGTCGTGGGCGGAGAGCAGCAGATCGAAGACCTGTTTCTTTACTTCGTTGTCGATGCGCTGCTTGAGTTCGCGCTCGAGCGAGGCGCGGATCTCGTCGCGCAACTTTTGCACGTCGCCATCCTCGATGCCGAGCGCACGGGCAAAGTCGGCATCGACCGCAGGCAATTCGGGCTCTTCGACTCGATGCACCGTGAGCTCGAACTGCAGCGTCTGGCCGGCGAACTTGTTGTCCTCGCCTTCAGGGAAGGTTACCTCGAAGGTTTTGGTTTCGCCAGCCCGCATGCCGATCGGCGCCTTCTCGATATCTTCGAGCAAAGCGCCAGCGCCGATGACGAAGGGGAAGTTTTCGACTTGGCCGTTCTCGACCACCTCGCCATCCTTGCGCGCGGTATAAGAGACGGTGACGCGATCGCCTTCCTGCGCCGGCCGGTCGACTTCGTGGTACGTGGTGCGCTGCTTGCGCAGGCGCTCGAGGGTCTTGTCGATTTCGGCCTCGGTGATCTCGAGCCGCGGACGTTCGACCGTGCGGCCGGAGAGATCGGCGGGTTCGACTTCGGGGTAGACTTCGAAGCGGGCCGTGAAGGCGAGAATCGCCGCATCGGCCGATTCGGCGGGTTCGATGCGGAAACCGCCCGCCACGCGCAAGCCTTCGCGGGCGACGGCTTCGTTGAAGGTGCGCTCGATCGCCTCGCTCACGGCTTCGGTCCACATTTCGTTGCCATACATCTGCTTGACGAGGCGCATCGGCACCTTGCCCGGACGAAACCCAGGCATCTTGACGGTGGGTGCGATGCGTTTGAGGCGCTTTTCGGCGTCTTTCTCGACGTCGGCCACGGGAATGTTGAGCGTGAGCGAACGTTCGAGCGGATTGGCGGGTTGTTGCGCGGGCGTCTGTTCGGCGACTTCCATCCGAGTTCCTTGCATTCGTGGGTGAAGAAAACGGTTTTTCATTTTAACATGGTTTGATCTCCAGCCAGGAGTCGCATCATGCCTTTCGCGCCCTTTTCCCCTTTCATTGCGCCCCTTTCTTCCCGCCCCTTGCTCCGTCTGAAGGAGATCCGGGCGATCGAGGCGGTGGAAGTCCCCTTGGCCGATCCGCCGCTGATGGAGCGTGCCGGGGCGACGATCGCCCGCTCGGTGATCGCGCACGTCCCTCCGGGCGGTTTGGTGTGCATCCTGTGCGGACCGGGCAACAACGGGGGGGACGGGTTCGTGGCGGCACGTCGGCTGCTCGCCCTCGGACGACGCGCCGTGGTGATCGGCTGCTTCGACGCGACGCGCATGGAAGGCGAAGCCGCGGCGGCGCGCGCCGCCTTTCTCTCGGCTGGCGGCACCGTGCTTCCTGGTCCGGAAGCGCTCGACGAGCTGCCGGCAGCGATCGTGGATGCCCTCTTCGGCATCGGCCTTGCCCGCCCCATCGGCGAGCCCTACGCCTCATGGATCGAGTGGGGTTCGCGGCAGACGGCGTTCAAACTGGCAGTAGACGTCCCCAGCGGGCTCGATGCCGACACAGGGCGCTGCACGGGGCCATGTTTCGAGGCAAACGCCACCCTGACCTTCCTCGCCGACAAGCCAGGTCTGCACACGCTCGACGGCCCGGATCGGGCCGGTGTGGTCATGGTCGATGCGCTGGGAGTCGATGCCTCACGCCACGACCTGGGACGGGGGCGTTTGCTCGGGCTGGACGCCTTCGCCGGCCACCTGCGGCCGCGGCGCAAGAACACCCACAAGGGCAGTTTCGGCCACGTGCTGGTGGTGGGGGGCGCGCCGCGCATGAGCGGAGCGGCCTTCCTGGCGGGGCACGCGGCGCTCGCCACCGGCGCCGGCAAGGTGACCCTGTGCGCGCTCGACCCGAACATTCTCTCCTTCAGTCCAGTGCATCCGGAGTTGATGGTGGGAAACGCGATTCCCGAGCGCGGCGTCGATGTCCTCGTCGTCGGGCCGGGCTTGGGCGCCTCGGCCGAAGCCCGCGCCCAGCTCGCGCGACTACTGCCTTCCTCTCTGCCGCTCGTGCTCGACGCCGACGGGCTCAATCGCCTGGCCGTCGACGCCGAATTGCAGGAGTCCCTGCGCTCACGCCCGATTCCGGCAATCCTCACGCCCCACCCCATGGAAGCCGCGCGCCTGCTCGGCACCGAGGTGGCCGCCGTGCAGCGCGACCGCATCGCCTCCGCGCAGGAACTCGCCCAGCGCTACCGGGCGCATGTCGTGCTCAAGGGCTGCGGCTCGGTCGTGGCCGACCCCGACGGCGCCTGGGCGATCAACCCCACGGGGAATCCGGGCATGGCGAGCGCCGGCATGGGCGACGTACTGAGCGGCCTGCTGGGGGCGCTGCTCGCCCAGGGCTGGCCGGTACCGCTGGCGGCGCGCTTCGGCCCATTCCTCCATGGCGCCGCGGCCGATCGGCTCGTTGCAGAAGGGATCGGCCCGATCGGGCTCACTGCCAGCGAGACGGTGAGCGCGGCGCGGCGCCTGCTGAACGAATGGTCGGTGCGGGTTTGAGTGCTGCCGGGTGCGGCCTCTATTCGAGCTGTCCCCAGGGGCGGACACGCTCTTCCTCCCACCAGGTCATCGTCTGCACCAGTTCGGCGAGCGAATCGCTCGCCATCTTTTCCATCACGCGGGCACGATAGACCTCCACCGTCTTGATCGAGATACCCAGATCGTCTGCAACCTGCTTGTTGAGGCGACCCGCGACGATGAGCGCGAGCACTTCGCGTTCGCGCTGCGACAGGCTCGCGAGGCGCCGCTCGATTTCCATGCGCCGGCGCTGCCGCTCGCGCAGGGTGCGTGAACGCCCGAGCGCCTCCTCGATGCGATCGAGAAGCTGTGCATCGGAAAACGGCTTTTCCAGGAAGTCGACCGCCCCCTTGCGCAACAGGCGTACCGCCATGGGAATGTCGCCGTGTCCGGTGATGAAGATCACCGCCAGCGGCAGCTCGCGCCGGCGCAACTCATCGAAGAGTTCCAGTCCGCTCATGCCGGGCATGCGCACGTCGAGCAGCACGCAGCCGCCGTCCTGCGGTCCGACGGCAGCAAGGAAACTCGCCGCATCGACGTAGGTGCGCACACAATGGCCGCTGCCTTCGAGCAGCCACTGCAGGGAATCGCGCATCGCCTCGTCGTCGTCGACGACATGCACGAGGCGCCCTTCCTCCATCCCGTTCATTTCCTCATTCCTCCAGCGGCAGGGTGAAGCGAAACACCGTCCCCCCTTGGGGATTGTCCTCCACCATGAGCCGTCCCTCATGGAATTCGACGATGGAGCGGCAGATCTTCAGGCCCATGCCCAGACCGTCGGGTTTGGTGGTGAAAAAGGAGGTGAAGATCTGCTCTCGTTCTTCCGGCGAGAGACCGCGGCCCCGGTCGATGACGGCCACGGCCACGTGGCGTTCGTCCTGACGTGCCGCCTGTACCCGGATCTGGCGCGCAGCCGGCCTCGTGCGCGCCATCGCTTCGATGCCGTTGCGGATCAGATTCACCAGAACTTGCTCGATGAGGATCTGGTCGGCGCGCACCGGCGGCAGCACCTCGGGAAGCTCCACCAGAAGACGCACGTTGTGCCGCTTGGCCTCGGGTGTCATGATCTCGACGGCCCCCTCTACGATTTCGGCAAGCGGCACCGACTCGCGCCGCGGTTCGGACTTGCGCACGAAGTCGCGGATGCGGTTGAGGATGGAGCCGGCGCGCTCGGCCTGAGTCGCCGCTTTCTCGAGCACGGCACGCGCGGCCGCCTCGTCGAGCCGACCCTGCTCCAGCCGGCTCATGCCGCCGCGACAATAATTGGCGATCGCCGCGAGTGGCTGGTTGAGCTCGTGCGCGAGGGTCGACGCCATCTCGCCCATGGTGATGAGCCGCGCCGTCTGCTGCAGTTGGGCCTGGCGCTGCAGCTCCAGCGCGCGCAGATGCTGATGAACGGTGATGTCGGTGGCGATCGCCATGCGCACGATGCGCCCATCGACCCAGCGCGTGAGCTGCTCGTGCACATGGTACCAGCGCCCGGACTCGGGATGCTGCACTTCGCCGTCGAACAGCTCGCGGGGTAGCGTCTCTTCGTCGATCGGCTCGCCGTCTTGCCCCAGTGTGAGCGGACGCGGCACGCCCAAGGCCGCCGCCCGTTGTCCCACCGCGTCGAAACCATAGATGCGCTTGAATGCCCGATTGGCGAAGAGGATCTCGTCGCTTTCCCAGTCTGCCACGAAGACTGCGGCATCGAGCCCCTCCAGCACCGCGGCGAAACGGCGTTGGGCCGCTTCGAGCGCGGCGCGCACCCGCCGCGCCTCGGTCACGTCGGTCACGGCCGCCATCCAGCCGGTGTGCCGCCCCTCGCCATCGATGAGCGGAGAGAGGTAGAAGCGCACGTCGAGCCGCTCGCCGTCCTTGCGCCGGATGCGCATGTCGAACCCCTCGGGAGGGAAACGGCCCGCCAGCGTCATGCGCAGGCTCTCCCAGCACGTCTCGAGCGATTCCTCCGGCCAATAGGGGAACGGTGGCCCGCACCCGAGCAGTTCTTCCTCCGTGAACCCCACCAATCGGCAGAAGGCGGGGTTCACATAGATGATGCGCCCCTGCAGATCGATCGCCCGCAGGCCGGTGACGAGGGATTCCTCCATCGCGCGGCGAAAGGCCATCTCGGCCTGCAGCGCCTGCTCGGTCTGTTTTGCTCGGGTGATGTCATGAGCGATGGCGTAGCAGGCATCCTCGTCATTGACCGGGTTGATGTGCCACGACAGCCAACGATATTCGCCGGTAATACCATGCATGCGGGCGACGAATTCCACCGCCTCGCCGCTCGAGAGCCGGCGCAGGGCCGACATCGTTTCGGCCAAGTCGTCGTGGTGCACCAGATCGATGAGCGACTTGCCCTGCAGCATCCTCTCGGTATAGCCGAGCACTCGGGGGAACGCCGCATTGCAGCGCAGGATCTTTCCGTCTTGCCCCAGCACTGCCAGCAGGTCGAGCGAAAAATGGAAGAGCCGGTCCCGCTCGCGTTCGAGCCGCCTCAGGGCCAAACCACGCTGCCGAACGCGAACGAGGAGCACGATCACCCACGCTCCCAGCGCAGCGATCACCAGCAGCATGGTCAGCATCTCGGCGTTGACGCCGGTGGCGGCTTCCGAAGCGCCCCACTGGTAAAGCATGGCTCCGGCGCCTAACATGATCAGGGCAAACAGGGCCCCTGCGGCGCCAAAACGCACAGGGGCATCGTCGCGCGAGGAACTGACGGGGAGACTGGTCTTCATCGGTAGGTGGGAACGCACGGAGACGGAAAAATTCCTCGACCGACAATGTCGCGCATTCCTGGCCATTCCACCACTAGGGGAAACCCGTAGTCATGCCACCGTCTCTTCGTGCTGCAGCGCACGATTGCGCTTCGTGAAATTAAATTTTATATTGCGGGATGTACACCGCAAAAGGAGCCGCTCATGTCCGTCCAGTCCCAGCACCACGTCCATCCGGATCCGGATCCCGAAGAAACACGCGAGTGGTTGGACGCGCTCGACGCCGTCCTCGAACACGAAGGCCCGGAGCGGGCGCACGCGCTCCTCGAGACCTTGATCGAAGAGGCCCGAGAACACGGCGTTGACATTCCCTATTCGGCCAACACCGCCTACATCAACACCATCCCGGTCGAACTGCAGCCGCCTTATCCGGGCGACCCCGATCTGGAAATCAAGATCCACTCGTACATCCGCTGGAATGCGATGGCCATGGTGGTACGTGCCAACCGCGATTCCAACGTGGGCGGGCATATCGCTTCCTTCGCCTCGGCCGCCGTGCTCTATGACGTGGGGTTCAACCACTTTTTCCATGCGCCGAACGAAAAGCATCCAGGGGACCTCGTCTTCTTCCAGGGACACTCCGCTCCGGGCATCTACGCGCGCGCCTTCATGTTGGGGCGGCTCACGCAAGAGCAGCTCATCAGCTATCGGCGCGAGATCGACGGCAAGGGGCTTTCCTCCTATCCCCACCCCTGGCTGATGCCGGCCTTCTGGCAATTTCCCACCGTCTCCATGGGGCTGGGTCCCATCCAGGCGATCTATCAGGCGCGCTTCATCAAGTATCTCGCCTGCCGGGGGCTGCTCGACGCGGAACGAGCCGCCAAGCGCAAAGTGTGGTGTTTCATCGGTGATGGGGAAGTCGACGAGGTCGAGACCTTGGGCGCGATCGGTATGGCCGCGCGCGAGAAGCTCGACAATCTCATCTTCGTCATCAACTGCAACCTGCAGCGGCTCGACGGTCCGGTGCGCGGCAACGGCAAGATCATCCAGGAACTGGAAGCCGAGTTCCGCGGCGCCGGCTGGAACGTCATCAAGGTGATCTGGGGCTCGCGCTGGGACGCGCTCTTTGCCCGCGACAAGCAGGGCATCCTGAAAAAGCGCCTCATGGAGCTGTGCGACGGCGACTACCAGACGTTCCGCGCCAAGAACGGGGCCTACATCCGCGAACACCTCTTCAACACCCCCGAGCTGAAAGCACTGGTGGCCGACTGGACCGACGAGGAGATCTGGCAGCTCAACCGCGGCGGCCACGACATCTTCAAGGTGCACGCCGCCTACAAGGCCGCTGTCGAGCACCAGGGGCAGCCGACGGTGATCCTCGCCAAGACCATCAAGGGCTACGGCATGGGCCAGGCGGGCGAGGCGATGAACATCGCCCACCAGGCAAAGAAAATGGATCACGACGCGATCCGCAGTTTCCGCGACCGTTTCCGTCTCCCGGTCCCCGACGACCAGATCGATGCGCTGCCTTTCCTCACTTTCGCGCCCGACTCGCCCGAGGCGCGCTACATGCACGAACGGCGCCAGGCGCTGGGCGGCTATCTGCCGCAGCGGCGGCAGAAAGCGAGCGAATCGCTGGAAATTCCGCCGCTCGAATCGTTTGCCTCCTTCTTTGCCGGCAGCGGCGAAGGGCGCGAGATCTCCACGACCATGGCGCTGGTACGCATGATGATCCAGCTCATGCGCGACAAGAAGATCGGCAAGCGCGTGGTGCCCATCGTACCGGACGAGTCGCGCACCTTCGGCATGGAAGGGATGTTTCGCCAGTTCGGCATCTGGAACCAGGAAGGGCAGAAATACGTTCCCGAGGATCATGACCAGCTGATGTTCTACAAGGAGTCGCGCGACGGCCAGATCCTGGAGGAGGGGATCAACGAAGCGGGCGCGACGAGCGACTGGATCGCGGCGGCCACGAGCTACAGCGTGCACGACGTGATCACGATCCCCTTCTACATCTTCTATTCCATGTTCGGCTTCCAGCGCACGATGGATCTCATCTGGGCGGCGGGAGATCAGCGCGCCCGGGGCTTTCTCATCGGCGGCACCTCGGGGCGCACGACCTTGAACGGGGAAGGGCTGCAGCACCAGGACGGCCACAGCCACGTGCTCGCGCACGTCGTGCCCAACTGCATCAGCTACGACCCGACCTTCCAGTACGAACTCGCCGTGATCGTGCACGAAGGCTTGCGGCGCATGATGGCGGAACAGGAAGACGTCTTCTACTACATCACCGTGCTCAACGAGAACTACGAGCATCCGCCCATGCCCGAAGGCGAGAGCGTGCGCGAGGACATTCTCAAGGGAATGTATCTGCTGCGCGCTGCCCCGGCCGGCGACGCGCCCCGCGTGCAGCTCATGGGGTGCGGCTCCATCCTGCGCGAAGTGATGGCCGCGGCCGACATCCTGCGCGAGGACTGGGGCGTGGCCGCCGACGTGTGGAGCTGCACGAGCTTCAACGAGCTCGCCCGCGACGGCCAGGATACGGTGCGCTGGAACCTGCTGCATCCGCTGGAATCGCCGCGCAAGAGCCACGTCGAGCAGAAGCTCTCCGGGCACCGCGGACCAGCGGTGGCGGCGACCGACTACGTCAAGCTCTTTGCCGAGCAGATCCGTCCCTTCGTCAAGCGCACCTATTACACGCTGGGCACCGACGGTTTCGGGCGCTCCGATACCCGCGAAAAGCTGCGATTCCATTTCGAGGTCGACCGGCATTGGGTGACGCTCGCCGCGCTCATGGCACTTGCCGAAGACGGCGAACTGCCGCGGCGCAAGGTGGCCGAGGCCATCGTCCGCTACGGCATCGATCCCGCCAAACCCAACCCGCGCACGGCCTAAAGGAGATTCCCGATGGCATCCCTCATCGAAGTGAAGGTACCGGACATCGGCGACTATCACGACGTGCCGGTGATCGAGGTGTTGGTCAAGCCCGGCGACGTGCTCGCGCCCGAAGATCCGATCTGCACCCTCGAATCGGACAAGGCCACCATGGACGTGCCCTGCCCCGTGGCCGGCGTCGTGCGCGAAGTGCTCGTCAAGGTCGGCGACAAGGTCTCCGAAGGTACCCCCGTCATCCGCCTCGAAGCCAAAGAAGCCGGCAAGGAGGCCGAGGCGCATGCCTCCGTGGCGACACCGGCCGAGCCTCCCGCCGAATCGGGCACGCCGGCATCGGCAACCGGCGGCGAAACGTCAGCCCCTGCCGAGCCGCCCCGATCGGCTCCTGCCGTCGGTGCGGCGGCATGGGCGCCGGTGGCTGAACCCGCAGCCCCTGCCCCCGTCGCACCTACACCGATCCAGCTCGGCGGCAAGATCCACGCCAGCCCCGTGGTGCGTGCCTTTGCCCGCGAGCTCGGAGTCGATCTCTCCAAGGTCACTCCGTCCGGGCCGAACGGCCGCATTCTGCGTGAAGACGTCGTCGCCCACGTCAAGCGCGTGATGCAAAGTGAAACCAGGGAGCCGTCCAAGGCGGGCGGCGGCTCGTTGCTCGCCGGCTTGGAATTGCCGCCCTGGCCCAAGGTCGACTTCGCCAAGTTCGGCCCGATCGAGGTCAAGGAGCTGGGGCGCATCAAGAAGATCTCGGCGGCGAATCTTGCGCGCAATTGGATCATGATCCCGGCGGTCACCTACCACGACGAGGCCGACGTCACCGAGCTCGAAGCCTTCCGCCGCGAGCTCAACCGCGAGCACGAAAAGGAAGGGATCAAGTTCACCATGCTCGCCTTCCTCATCAAGGCGGTGGTGGCGGCGCTGCAGCGCTTCCCCGACATGAATACCAGCCTCGACGGGGACAAGCTCGTCTATAAGCGCTACTACCACATCGGCTTTGCCGCCGACACGCCGCAAGGTCTGGTGGTGCCGGTGCTGAAAGAGGCCGACAAGAAGGGGCTGCGCGAGATCGCCGCCGAAACGGCCGAACTCGCCCGCAAGGCGCGCGAAGGCAAACTCAAGCCGGCCGAGATGCAAGGCGCCACCTTCACCATCTCCAGTCTGGGAGGAATCGGCGGCACGGGGTTTGCCCCTATCATCAACGCGCCCGAGGTGGCGATCCTGGGCGTGAACAAGATCGCCGTCAAACCGGTGTGGGACGGCAAGGCGTTCGTGCCGCGCCAGATCCTGCCGCTGTCGCTCACGGCCGATCATCGCGTCATCGACGGGGCGTACGCCACGCGCTTCACCACCCACCTTGCCCAGCTGCTCGCCGACTTCCGGCGGGTGCTGCTCTAAAAAGCGGAGCAAATCCCATGTCCCTCATCGAAGTGAAGGTACCGGACATCGGCGACTATCACGACGTGCCGGTGATCGAGGTGTTGGTCAAGCCCGGCGACGTGCTCGCGCCCGAGGATCCGATCTGCACCCTCGAATCGGACAAAGCCACGATGGACGTGCCCTGCCCCGTGGCCGGCATCGTGCGCGAGGTGCTCGTCCAGGTCGGCGACAAGGTCTCCGAAGGCACTCCCCTCATCCGCCTCGAAGCCGCCGAGGCGGGCAAGCAGGCCGAAGCATCCTCTGCCCCAGCCGGAGCCGTCGCTGCGTCCGCTCCGGCGCAGACCGGATCGGCTCCCATGCCGGCGGCGACGCATTCCGCTCCTCGATCCGACGCCGCAGCAGCGGCAGTGTCGGCCGCACCCGCCTTCGCCGGAGAAGTCCACCACCGCTGCCAGCTGCTCGTACTCGGCGGCGGCCCCGGCGGCTATTCCGCGGCGTTTCGCGCGGCCGATCTCGGGCTCGACGTGCTGTTGGTCGAACGCGAGGCGGTGCTCGGAGGGGTGTGCCTCAACGTGGGCTGCATCCCCTCCAAGGCCCTGCTGCATCTGGCTGCAGCAATCGATGCGCGCACGCATCTCGCCCAGGCCGGGATCGTCTTCGAGGCGCCAACAATCGAGCTCGAGCGGGTACGCGCGCACCGCGACGAGGTCGTCGGACGGCTAACCAAAGGCCTTGCGGGCATGGCCAAGGCGCGCGGCGTGCGGGTGCTGCAGGCAGAAGGCCGGCTCGTCGGGCCCCATCACCTCGAAGTGCGGCGCATGGAGGGCGATCCGGCGCGCCCGAGCGGCACCGTGGAGATCGTCGAATTCGAACAGGCGATCCTCGCCGCCGGTTCGCGGCCAGTGCGCCTGCCATTCCAGCCGGACGACCCCCGCGTGGTCGATTCCACCGGTGCGCTGGCGCTGCCCTTGCTGCCACGGCGCATGCTGGTGGTGGGCGGCGGCATCATCGGCCTGGAAATGGGTACGGTCTATGCCGCCTTCGGCGCCACGGTCGACGTGGTCGAGGCGACGGCGGATCTCTTTCCCGGTGCCGACCGCGACCTCGTACGTGTGTGGGAGAAGAAGAATGCCGGCCGTTTCGGCGCGCTCTACCGCAACACGCGCACCACGGCGCTCGAGGCGCGCGACGACGGCATCTGGGCGATGTTGGATGGCGAAGCGGCGCCCAAGGAAGCGCAACGCTACGACCTCGTGCTGGTGGCCGTGGGGCGTCGCTCCAACGGCCCCCTGCTCGGGCTCGAGGCGGCGGGCGTGCATCTCGACGAGCGAGGATTCATCCCGGTCGATCCGCAACGGCGCACCAATGTGTCGCACGTTTTTGCGATCGGGGACCTCACCGGCAATCCGATGCTCGCGCACAAGGCCGTGCACGAAGGACACGTGGCGGCGGAAGCGGCCGCCGGCCGGAAAGCGGCGTTCGATGCGCTGCAGATCCCCTCGGTGGCCTACACCGACCCCGAGATCGCCTGGGCCGGGCTCACCGAAACCGAAGCCAAGGCCCGCGGACTCAAAGTGGAGAAAGCCGTCTTTCCCTGGGCTGCCTCGGGGCGAGCGATCGCCAACGGCTGCGAGGAAGGATTCACCAAACTGCTGTTCGACGCCGAAACGCATCGCTTGGTCGGCGGGGCCATCGTCGGCACCGGCGCGGGGGATCTGATCGGCGAAATCTGCCTGGCGATCGAGATGGGGGCGGAAGCGAGCGACATCGCCCGCACCATCCATCCCCACCCGACGCTCATCGAAACGGTAGGACTGGCGGCGGAAGTGGCCGAAGGGAGCTGCACCGACCTGCCTCCCGCCCGCAAACGCTGACTCGACCTTGGGCGGCGAGCCTTTCTGGCTTGCCGCCCCTTAGGGAAATCCCTAGTCGCTGATTTCCCCATTCCCTCTTGCGATCCGCCAGCCTCTGTCCGATACTCTCCAACGGTCCCGCATCCCAAAGGAGAGCTCCCCATGAAGAAAAAAACCCTCGTTGCGGCGCTCGCCGCGGCGTGCTCCCTCGCTACTCCCGCCTGGGCGGGACAGACGCTCGACACCGTGCTCAAACGCGGCGTGCTGCATTGCGGCGTCAGCGACGGCCTGCCGGGATTTTCCTACACCGACGCGAGCGGCAACTATGCAGGCATCGACGCGGATTTCTGCCGTGCGGTGGCCGCGGCGCTCTTCGGCGATGCGAAGAAAGTGAAATTCACGCCGCTCACCGCCAAGGAGCGTTTCACCGCGCTGCAATCGGGCGAGATCGACGTGCTGTCGCGCAACTCCACCTGGACCATCTCGCGCGACGTCGGCATGGGCATGTCCTTCACCGGCGTCACCTACTACGACGGCCAGGGCTTTCTCGTGAACAAGAAGCTGGGCGTGAAGAGCGCCCGTGAGCTCGACGGCGCCACCGTCTGCATCCAGGCGGGGACCACCACCGAGATGAACCTCTCGGACTACTTCCGCACCAACGGCATGAAATACACACCTGTCACCTACGAGAAGTCCGACGAGTCGGCCAAGGCGCTCGAATCGGGCCGTTGCGACGTGCTCACCTCCGACCAGTCCCAGCTCTACGCCCAGCGCATCAAGCTCGCCAACCCCGACGACTACGTCGTGCTGCCCGAAGTGATCTCCAAAGAGCCGCTCGGCCCCGTGGTGCGGCAGGGGGACTCCGAGTGGTTCAACGTGGTGCGCTGGACGCTCTTCGCCCTCGTCGCCGCCGAGGAATACGGCATCACCTCGGCCAACGTCGACCAGATGGCCAAGACCTCCACCAACCCCGAGGTACGGCGCCTGCTGGGGCTGGACACCGATTTCGGCAAGGACATGAAGCTCAAGAAAGACTGGGCCTACCAGATCGTCAAGCAGGTGGGCAACTACGGCGAGATGTTCGAGCGCAACGTCGGCAAAGGAAGCCCCCTCAAGATCGAACGTGGCCTCAACGCCCAATGGAACAAGGGCGGATTGCAGTACGCCCCGCCTTTCCGCTGATCCCTCTTCCTTCTCCCCTGTCCGCCGTCGTCCTGACGGCGGACCGTTCCGGCTGATCCGACATGACCCCTGGCGAGACGCTTCGCGGCGGCGGACCGCGCCGCTGGCTCTATGACCCGAAGATCCGCGCCCTCGCGGCCCAGATCCTCACCGTGCTGGCGATCGCCCTTTTCGCCGGCTGGATCGTGCACAACACCGTGCACAATCTCACGGTGCGCGGCATCGCTTCCGGCTTCGGATTCCTGAAGAATCCCGCCGGCTTCGGCATCCTGCAGACGCTCATCGATTATCGCGAAACCGACAGCTTCGCGCGCGTCTTCGTGATCGGTCTGCTCAATACGCTGCTCGTAGCGGCGCTGGGCATCGTCTTCGCCACCGTGCTGGGCTTTCTCGTGGGCATCGGGCGTCTGGCCGAGAATGCACTCATCCGCGGCCTGTCGGCCCTCTACGTCGAGACCTTTCGCAACGTTCCTCCGCTGCTGCAGATCTTCTTCTGGTACTTCGCGGTGCTGCGCGCCATGCCTTCGCCGCGCCAGAGCCACGAGTTCCTGGGTGCGTTCTTCCTCAATATCCGAGGACTCTACGTGCCGCGGCCCATTCCCGCCGAGGGATTCGCCCCCATCGTGCTCGCGCTTGGCATCGCGCTCGCCGCCGTGATCATCCTGAGACGCTGGGCGCGACGCCGGCAGGAGCACACCGGCGAGCCTTTTCCCACGGGACGGGTCGCCCTGTTGCTGCTCTTCGGCTTGCCGCTCGCCGCCCGCCTGATCTTCGGCGCTCCCTTCACCTGGGAACTCCCCCAGCTGCAGGGATTCAATTTCCGCGGCGGCTGGGTCTTGTTGCCCGAGCTCGTCGCGCTCACGGTCGCGCTGTCGCTCTACACCGCTGCCTTCATCGCCGAGACGGTGCGCGCCGGCATCCAGTCGGTGCCGCGCGGGCAGATCGAGGCGGCGATCGCCCTGGGTCTGACGCCGCGCCAGCGCCTGCGCCTCATCGTCCTGCCGCAGGCCATGCGCGTCATCATCCCGCCGCTCACCAGCCAGTACCTCAATCTGACGAAGAACTCTTCCCTGGGCGCGGCAATCGGCTATCCCGACCTCGTGGGGCTCTTCGCCGGCACGGTGCTCAACCAGACCGGACAGGCGATCGAGACCATCGCCATGACGATGGCGGTGTATCTGCTCATCAGCCTGACGATCTCGCTCGTCATGAACTGGTACAACCGGCGCATGGCGCTGGTCGAACGTTGAGGAACCGCCATGTCCTCCTCCCCTTCCCTTCGCCCTCCCGTCGTGCGCATCGATGTTCTGCGCTGGCTACGGGAGAACCTTTTCTCCGGCCCGGTCAACACGGCGCTCACCCTGCTCGCCATCTACCTTTTGTGGCGCTTCGTTCCCCCCGTGCTCGACTGGCTCTTTTTCGACGCGACCTGGCAAGGGAGTTCCCGTGCCGACTGCCATCCCGGCGGCGCCTGCTGGATCTTCATCGGCCAGCGCTTCGGGCAATTCCTCTACGGCTTCTACCCCATAGAGCAACGCTGGCGGGTCGATCTGGCGGCCCTGTCGATCATCGTGCTGGCGGCTCCGCTCTTCTTCTCCCGTTTTCCGCAGCGGCGCCGCTGGGCGCTCGGCTATTTCCTCCTCACGCCCTTGCTGGTGTGGTGGCTGCTCTACGGGGCGGGCATCCTGGGGCTAGCGACCGTGCCTACCGACCAATGGGGCGGGCTGATGCTCACGCTCGTGATCGCCTCCGTCGGGATCGCCGGTGCCCTGCCGCTGGGCATCCTGCTCGCCCTGGGGCGACGCTCGCAGCTGCCGGCGATCCGGATCGTCTGCATCACGTTCATCGAATTCTGGCGCGGCGTGCCGCTCATCACGGTGCTCTTCATGTCCTCGGTGATGCTGCCGCTCTTCCTGCCCGAGCAGATGTCGATCGACAAACTCGTGCGGGCGCTCATCGCCGTCATCCTCTTCGAGGCGGCCTATCTCGCCGAAGTCGTGCGCGGCGGGCTGCAGGCCATCCCCAAGGGGCAATACGAAGCCACCCATGCCCTCGGCTTGAGCTACTGGCAGTCGATGGGGCTCGTGATCCTGCCGCAGGCCCTGCGTCTGGTGATTCCCGGCATCGTCAACACCTTCATCGCCCTTTTCAAGGACACGAGCCTGGTGATCATCATCGGCCTGGCGGACTTCTTCACCGCGGTGCACCGGGCCACAGTCGACCCCGAGTGGCTCGGGTTTTCCACCGAAGGCTATGTCTTCGCCGCCTTCGTCTATTTCCTGTTTTGCTTCGGCATGTCGCGCTATTCGATCGCGTTGGAAAAACGCCTGGCGCGTAGCGAAAAGCGCTGACCCCCTTCATTTCCCCGACGGGAGAACCGAATGGAACTGATGGAAGAGACGCTCACGCGCCTCGAATCGCACAAGACCCAGGAGGTGATGATCCTCATGGAGCGCGTCAACAAGTGGTATCAGGATTTCCACGTGCTCAAGGACATCGATCTCACGGTGATGGCCGGCGAGCGCATCGTGATCTGCGGCCCTTCGGGTTCGGGCAAATCGACCCTCATCCGTTGCATCAACCGGCTGGAGGCGCATCAACGAGGGCGCATCGTCGTCGACGGCATCGAACTCACCGAGGACGTGAAAGCGATCGATGCCATCCGCCGTGAGGTAGGGATGGTCTTCCAGCACTTCAACCTCTTCCCTCACCTCACGGTGCTCGAAAACTGTACGCTGGCGCCGATCTGGGTGAAGAAAATGCCAAAGAAAGAGGCCGAAGCACTGGCGCTCCAGTATCTTCAGCGGGTGCGCATCGCCGATCAGGCGCACAAGTATCCGGGCCAGCTCTCGGGGGGACAGCAGCAGCGCGTGGCGATCGCCCGGGCGCTGTGCATGAAGCCCAAGATCATGCTCTTCGACGAGCCCACTTCGGCGCTCGACCCGGAGATGGTCAAGGAAGTGCTCGACACCATGATCGAACTCGCCGCCGAGGGGATGACCATGCTGTGCGTGACCCACGAGATGGGCTTTGCGCGCACCGTGGCCGACCGGGTGATTTTCATGGACCGCGGCGAGATCGTGGAGCAGGCCCCGCCGGAGGAATTCTTCCTCCACCCGAAGGAAGAGCGCACGCGCCGCTTCCTCGGGCAGATCCTGCACCACTGAGCAGCGCTCAGTCCTTGCTCAGGGCTTCGATCGGCAGGCCGACGCGCACGTTCCCCCACAGGCGGCCATCGACGTAGATCGGCATGGCGACATCGACGAGGACCTCGCCCGTGTCGCGGCGGTAGGTCTGCATCAGCACCGGAGCGGTATTCTGCGCTGCGCGCAGCTCGCGGGGATTGTCGAACTTGCGGTAAGTGCGGTTGCCCACCAGATCTTTTTCCCTGTCGCCGGTGAGGGGCTTGCTGAACTTCGCGTTGTGCGCCGAGAGGTAGCCGTCGGTATTGACGGCCACCACGAACACCGCCTCGGGGATCCGCGCGAGCCCCTCGTCCAACAGATGCTGGCAGCGGCGCACGAACTCGTCGCTCCAGGCGAGTTTGAATTTCGGCGGATCGCAATTGAGATACGGCCGGTAGTTGCGGTCGAATACGTCGATCCCCTCGCGCGCCATCGCTTCGAGCTGGGCCTGGATGGCGTCGCGAATGCTCCGCTCCTCGCGCACCACCTGGTCGAAGCGGCCGCGCCCGACCCGGTAGCGCGCCAGCATCTCAAGGATGGTCTCGGTGCGTTCGGTCAGAGCGTCGATGTCGCTGCGCGTCTCCTGCATGAGGTTGCGCACCGAGGCGCTCACCCCGGAGATTTCCTTGACGTGACCGTGGGCCACCTCGTTGGCCTGCATCAAGTGATCCGTGGCCGAGACGATCTCTTCGAGGCTCTCGCGCCCTTGCCGGAAGTCTTCGGCCATGCGGGTGAAACTACCCTCCACCAGGGCGATCGAGCGCTGCGTCTCGTCCATGTCGGCGTTGATCGCCTCGTTTTGCGCCTGGGTCTGCTGTACGATGCCGATCATGGCATCGATGTCTCGCGTGATCTCCTGCGAGGACTGGTTGACCCGCTCCGCGAGCTTGCGCACCTCGTCGGCCACCACCGCGAAACCGCGGCCGTACTCGCCGGCGCGCGCCGCCTCGATCGCCGCATTGAGCGCCAGCAGGTTGGTCTGATCGGCCACCTCGCGGATGAGCCCCGCGATCTGGCGGATCTCTCCGGAGCGCTGCGCCAGTTCCCCGACGGTGGCGGTGAAACCGACCAGGTGCTCGCGCGAGGCGCCCACCCGTTCGACGACCGAGTGCAGTTCCTGCAGCGATTCCAGGACTTCCTCCAGGTTTTTCCGCATCGTGGCATCGAGCCCGAGGGTGCGCTGCCGCACTTCGTCGATCGCGGCGCTCGTGCGCTCGCTCGCGGCGAATACCTCCTCGGCCAGCTGCAGCTGCGCCTGCGCTTGCCGTTCGGCCGCGATCGCCTTGGCATCGGCGCGCACCGCATCCCCTCCCACTTCCACGCTCGCGCGACGCAGATCGGCGATGATGCCCCGCATCTTTTCGGCAAAAGCGTTGTAGGCTTTAGCAAGTTCCCCCAGCTCGTCGTGCGTCATCACCGGCAGGTCGACGGAGAAATCCCCTTCGCGCCGGTCGTTGCTGAGGGTGCGAAAAATCTCGGTCATGCGCCGCAGCGGCCGCACGACGAGGTGGCGCATGTAGAGGATGAGGCCGACGGCGACGAGCAGCATCGCGACCATGAGCACCCCGAATTCGCCAAAGACATCGGCGAAAACCGCCGCCACCTCGGCGCGCAAGGCCTCGTTCCCCTGCCGCAAGAGCAGCTCGTCGATCCTGGCCCGCAACGAATGCAGCAGCAGGAACCCCGCCGAAGCGATGAGCGGCAAGAGCAGAAAGCTCGAGAATTTCTTCGTGACCGTGGTAAAGAACGTTCGCTCCACCCAGTCGTAGGCGCGCCAGAACCAGTCCATGTCCTCTTTCCTCGGTGTTTTGGGGATTATCGGCTCCCCTCGAAAAAACTTTAGCCGATTCTGGCACGCTTCGCTTGCACGAGGCTGACGGGGGTACCGTTCTGCGACAGCGAACGCGTCAAAGGTAGACAGGGCACAGACGGTCCATGCGCGACAGGTCGTCGATGTTGCATTCGCGGCGCAAAGAAGCGAACCGGTCGGCATGATGCGTGGTCACCGGCAGACGCGGATGCCGATAGAGAGAAGCGCCGTGAATTCGGCTCAACAGAACGACCTGCTGGGCAAGGATCTCGAGCGGAGTGTCGCCGTAGCGTTTACGCAGGCGCAAGGGGCGTACCGTCACCTTGCCCCCCCAATCCTTGCCGAGCTCCGCGCCACTGTACGTTGACAGGATCGCCTCGTCGAGCCCTGAGAGTTCGAATGCGTCCCCAACCCCGGGGTTGCAGAACCGTTTTCGTCCCGTGTCTTGGTCACGGAACCGGCGATAGAGCACCGGCACACCCGATTTGATCACCTCGAGCACGTCGATGCCAATGCCATGTCGCTGCTCGAACGAACCGATGACCTCGAAGGACTCGTACCATCTGCCGTCGCGATGCAACACGATACGCCGCGGCCCCTCCCCGCCATGAACCTTGCGATAGGCCTCGAGGCTACGCTCGAGCAACAGCCTCAGGCTTTCGTCGGCGATCCGCTCCCCCGACTGTGCTTCGGCCAGCTGCCAGCCGAGCTGGGCTCCGTCGCGGGTGAAAAGAAAGGCAAAACCCGGTACTCTCTGATGAATACCACCCAGGTCGAGCCCCAGAAAGAGATCCGCCTCACCCGGCATGTCCTCGATGGCGCACAACACCCCGCCACCCTTGCTGAATACGCCGGCAGCAAGATTGTTGTAGTAAGATGATGTATAGCGCTTCGGCGGGTGATCTAGGCGCATGAACTGGACGGGCAGCGCGTGCCGAAACAGCACGTCGCGAACCGATCGCTTATCGGCGCCAGCCGCTAGCCCCACGAGCAGGACGGCATCTTTCGGGCATCTGCGTTCCAGACGAAGATCCAATTCCTGGGCATCCGTTGCCGGCGGAGCGACTTGTCCCTCGATGCCACCGCCGCACCAGTGGCGGCATCGCTCCAGCACTTGGGAGAAGTGTTCCTCGCTGCGCTGCGACGGGGTACCGATCGTCACGAAGACGATGCGTTTTTTCTTCATAGGGCGATAGGCACCATGGGTGAGCACCGCCTGCTCGCTCGTGGCAAGGCGCGACTTTCCTACGCGCAGGCGGATATCCGGACACCAGCGGCGAACGGACGCCTGCATTTCGGCTAGAGGAACGAGGCGGGCACCGAACTGGGGAACCTCGATTCCCTGCAAAAACTCGGAGATCGTTCGGAGACGTTCGTCGACCGACCAGGGCAGCCGTTTGGCAATGCTTCCGAGCAACTCGCCGTCGATCTCCTGCAGAGTTTCGAAGTCGAACAGGGGACGAAGCAGGGCCGCCAGGTGTTTCCACTCCTTTGGTTTGCTGTTTCCCCCTGGATAACGTAGCCGTACGACGGTGCTGCGGCGCACTTCTTCGAGCTCATTTTCCCGGATGCGGCCCCGAAGCCGATGATATTCGAAATAGCTGATCTCTCCTTGCGGACCGGAAAAGGTCGACAGGGCGTTCTCCTCCGCGATGCCAAGCAATTCGGCCGTGGCTTCTTCCCTGCCGTTTTCCCGATAGCGATGGCGGACCCGGCGGATTCCTCCGAGCCAATGGGGGCGGTGCCGGATGACCCATTCGAGGGTGACGTAGTCCTTGGGCATCAAACGATGCTGGATATGAAAGAAGACGATGCCGGTACCGTCGGGAAGCACTTCGGGGGTGAGCCGAACCGTCTTGAATACTTCGAGATACGCGTCGCGCGGCAGGCGGACACGTTCTGACGGAACGGAATCGATGATCTCGACCGAATGGCCCAGGCCATACACGACCTGTCTCGATTTCCGATCTGTTCCGGCATCCAGCGTTGCCCTGACCCCCTCGTAGAGCGCGACATTGAGGAGACGCCGCAGGGCCTCACGCTCGTCGGGATCGGCGGCATGCAATGCTCCTTGCGTTGGATCCTCTGCCGAGAAGTGCTGCCCATCCCACTCGCCCTCTGCGGCTTGCAATGGGTGCAGCGCCACCAATTTCCATGCCCCGAGATCGGTCATTGGCACGTTGGCATTGCTTCGGCGTAAGCAGGCCGCGCCACGGCGCGTGATTTTTACGGGGTTTTCGTCTTCGGCATCACAGGACGAAACGAGGCGATAGAAAACGACCGGCAGATCATCCAGGCGTCTGTCGAGCTGCAGGGCGCAAATCCCGATCTGCTCCGATGCCATTTCATCCTCCATGATTTCATTCTCTGGTGCTAGAAGCTTATCATCGAGGTCGGTGAGATGTCACCCTTTCTCCAGCAGAGGTCCCCTCCGTTTGCCCTCCGGCTGCGGAAATGCGAAAATTCCCCCTTTCGTTCGCCCAGATCCCGAGCCCTCCAATGACGGAACCGATGAATTCCGAGCCTCTCTCCCTTGCCGACGAGAACCGCATCATCGCCGAACGGCGCAAGAAGCTCGCGGCGCTGCGTGTACGCGGCCCCGCCTTTCCCAACGATTTCGAGCGGCTCAACCTCGCCGCCAAGCTCGACGAAGCCTACGGCGAAGCCGAGCCGGAAAAACTGCAGGAACTCAAGCCCGCTGCGGTCGTGGCCGGCCGCATCATGTTGAAGCGCGTGATGGGCAAGGCGAGCTTCATCACGATCCAGGATCTCTCCGGCCGCATCCAGGTGTATGTGGCGCGCGACGCCGTCGGGGCCGAAGTCTATGAAGACTTCAAGCATTGGGACATCGGTGACATCGTCGGCGTGGAAGGCCATCTCTTCAAGACGCGCACCGGCGAGCTCACCATCCACGCCGAATCGATCCGCTTGCTCACCAAGAGCCTGCGCCCGCTACCGGACAAGTACCATGGACTCGCCGACCAGGAACTGAAATACCGCCAGCGCTACGTCGATCTCATCATGAGCGAGGAAACGCGCCGGCGCTTCGTCGCACGTAGCCGACTCATCCAGGCGATCCGCGACTACATGCTCGAATACGGCTTTCTCGAAGTCGAAACGCCCATGCTGCACCCCATCCCCGGTGGAGCCAACGCCCGGCCTTTCGTCACCCACCACAACGCGCTCGACATACCGATGTACCTGCGCATCGCCCCCGAGCTCTACCTCAAGCGCCTGGTGGTGGGGGGATTCGAGAAGGTTTTCGAGATCAACCGCAACTTCCGCAACGAAGGGATCTCGCCGCGGCACAATCCCGAATTCACCATGATGGAGTTCTACGAAGCCTACAGCGACTACCGCAAGATGATGGATTTCACCGAAGGGCTGATCCGTCATGCGGCGCGCGTGGCGCTGGGCTCGGAGCGCTTCCTCTACCAGGGGCGTGAGCTCGACCTGTCGCAGCCTTTCGCGCGGCTCACCATCGTCGAGGCGATCCAGAAACATCATCCTGGCTGGTCCCGCGCCCAACTCGAGGATCCCCAGTGGCTACGCGCCAAGCTCACCGAGCTGGGCGTCGAGGTCAAACCCGACATGGGCCTGGGCGCGCTACAGCTTGCGCTCTTCGAGGAGACGACGGAAGCCGAACTCTGGTCGCCGACCTTCATCGTGGACTATCCGGCCGAAGTCTCGCCGCTCGCGCGCCGCAGCGACACCAATCCCGAGATCACCGAGCGCTTCGAGCTCTTCATCGTCGGGCGCGAGATCGCCAATGGTTTTTCCGAATTGAACGATCCGGAAGACCAGGCCGAACGCTTTCTCGCGCAAGTGCGGGCAAAAGAGGCCGGCGACGAGGAAGCAATGTACTTCGACGCCGATTACATCCGGGCACTCGAATACGGCATGCCGCCCACCGGCGGCTGCGGCATCGGCATCGACCGGCTGGTGATGCTGCTCACCGACAGTCCCAACATCCGCGACGTCATCCTCTTCCCCGCCATGCGGCCGGAGGAGTAAAGCGATTCAGCGGCGGGCGAAGCGTGCCGGATCGGCTGCGAGCGCCGTAGTGCGCTCGAGCGGCCAGGGTTCGCCGCAGAGCAGGGCCGCGGCAAGCCGCGCGGCCGGCACCGCGAAGGCAAGCCCCCTCGCACCAAACCCCGAGAGCACGAGGAGCCCCGGTGCATCGCCCACGGGCCCGACCACCGGTAGGCGATCGGGCACCGCCGGCCGAAACCCGACCCGCCCTTCGAGCGAAGCGGGATCGAGCCCCGCCGTATAGCCGGGCAGGATCGCCTCGAGCTTGACGAGGTTTTCCCGGTGATCGGCAGGGCGCACGGCGGGGTCCGTGTCGCCCACGGCGAACGTGGCGCCGAAGGCGCGCTGCCCCGAGACTTCCGGTGTCACGTAGCCGTTGCGGCATACCGTCACCCGGGGCGGCGAACCTGCCTCGGCCGGTGCGAGCGACACCTGGCCGCGCGCGGGCCGGATCGGCAGGCTGGCCGCCTGGGCGAACGAAGGGACTTCCGCGCCAGCAGCGAGCACCACCGCATCGACTTCTTCCAGGACGCTCCCCTCGGCGTCGCGCACGCGCCAACCCGGCGCGCACGGCTCGAGCGAGCCCACCGCCGTGGCGCAGCGCAAGGTAAGACAGGAGCCGGCGAGTTCGAGCAGGCGCCGGCACCAGCGCTGCGGGCCGATCCAGCCGCCGATGCCGAACCACCATCCGCCTTGATCCACCGGCCAGCCGATGCGCTCCGAGAGGGTGGCCGCATCGAGCCAGGTCAACACCTCGGGCGGCGGGACGAGGCGCTCGAGCGCTATCCGCTGCTTGCGCGCCTGCGCTTCGTCGCGTGCCAGGTGCGCCACCCCGCTCGGTCCCCAAGGGGCGTCGATCCCCTGCGCTTCCCATTCGCGCAGCATGGCGTGGGCGGCGAGCGTGCCAGCGCGCGTCCAGCGCGAGAGGCGATTGTCATCGGCGCTCGGCAGCCAGCGCAGCACCCCGGCGAGGTTGCCCGAAGCGCCCTGTCCCGGCGACGCTTCACGTTCGAAGAGCGTGACCGGCACGCCGCGGCGTGCGAGCGCATGGGCGAGATTCGCCCCTGCCACGCCCGCGCCGATCACTGCCACCCGTCCGGGACGGCGCTCCTCGGCGAGCACTCCCTCGCGCCAGGCGACGGTCATCTCCCGCTTGCCGGCAAATCCGGACGCCGGATGCACGCTCAAGCCCGCAGCGGCGAGCCTGCGGCGCACCTCGCCCGCCGCGCACCAGGTGGCAAGGCGCGCGCCTGGTTTCATGCGCTGCGCCACCTCGGCGATGAGCGCTTCCGACCACATGGCGGGATTCTTCGCCGGCGCGAAGCCGTCGAGATAGACCGCGTCGAACCGGCCTTCGATCTCTCCGATCGTCGCAGCGTCGTGATAGACGAGAAAGAGCCGCACCCGACCCTCGTCGAGCTCAAGGGTGTGGATGCCCGGCACGAGCGGCGGCAGACGCGAGGCCAGCGCCTGCGCGAGCGGGCGAAGTTCGGGTTCGCCGTGCGCCCATACGCAGCGCCAGTCTTCGGCCGTGAGTGGATGCTTTTCCAGAGAGACGAAATCGAGCCGCTGCGCGCGTCGGGGATCCGAACGCCAGGCAGCCCAGGTGGCGAGAAAATTCCCTCCCAGCCCGAATCCCGTCTCCAGGATGGCGAAGTGTGCCCGCCCCGCCCACGCCTGCGGCAGCCCCGTGCCGCCGAGAAAGACGTGCCGGCTCTGGGCGAGCGCTCCATGTACCGAGTGATAGACGTCGTCGTAGTCGCCGTGCGCCGGCACGCCCTCGCGCCACTGCAGGCGCGCCGGCGTGAGTTCGAGGATCCCCGCCATGGCCGCGCGCTCAGAGGGCGCGCTCGAGCCGCGAAAGCGTACGTTCCCGCCCCAGCACTTCGAGCACCGCCTCCAGCGCCGGCGATTGCGGCACGCCCAGCAGCACCACCCGCAGCGGAATGCCGAGCTTGGGCATCTTCACGCCGGCCGCGGCGAGCGTTTCCTTGATCGCTGCGGCGAGCCGCTCGCGCCGCCATTCTTCTTCCGGAATCGCTTCGAGCCGGCGACGGAGCTCGGCGAGCGCCCGGCGCGCTTCCTCGTCGAGGTGCTTTTCCCGCAGCTCGGGCAGGGGGTGCACCTCGATCACGAACGGCTCGGCGCAGTCGGCCAGTTCCTCCAGAGTCTGCACCCGATCCTGGTAGAGCGCCACCACGGGTTCGAGCGCCGCCGTGTCAGTAACCGCGACGCCGCGCCGTGCGAGCCGCTCGGCGCAATCGGCTGCGAGCCGGCGCACCTCGGCCTGCTTGATGTAGTGGGCATTCAGCCAGCGCAACTTGTCGAAGTCGAAGCGCGCGGGCGACGGATTGACGTCCTTGAGGTCGAACCAGGCGACGAACTGCTCGCGGGTGAAGATCTCGTCGTCGCCATGGCTCCAGCCCAGGCGGGCGAGATAGTTGATCACCGCTTCCGGCAGATAGCCGTCTTCGTGGTACTGCATCACCGACACCGCCCCGTGGCGCTTCGACAGTTTCTGCCCGTCCGGCCCCAGGATCATCGGCAGGTGGGCGAACTGCGGCAGGGGCACGCCGAGCGCAAGGTAGAGATTGATCTGGCGCGGCGTATTATTAACGTGATCGTCGCCACGGATGACGTGGGTGATGCGCATGTCCCAGTCATCGACCACCACACAGAAATTGTAGGTGGGCGTGCCGTCGGCGCGGGCGATGATGAAGTCGTCGAGTTCCTCGTTGGCGAATTCGATGCGCCCCTTGACGAGATCGTCCCAGGCGACGGTGCCGGTGAGTGGATTCTTGAAGCGCACCACCGGCCGCACCCCCGGCGGCGGAGGCGGCAGGGTCTTGCCGGGCTCGGGACGCCAGCGCCGGTCGTAGCGCGGCTTCTCCCCGCGGGCCCGCTGCGCCTCGCGCAGCGCTTCCAGCTCCTCCGGGCTCATGTAGCAGTAGTAGGCGGTGCCGGCCGCGAGCATCTGCGCGATCACCTCGCGATAGCGCTCCATGCGCTGCGTCTGGTAATAGGGCCCTTCGTCGTAGTCGAGCTGCAACCAGTGCATGCCGTCGAGGATGGCCTGGACCGCTTCGGGCGTCGAGCGCTCGCGGTCGGTATCCTCGATGCGCAGGATGAACGCACCGCCGTGGTGGCGGGCATAGGCCCAGGAAAAGAGCGCGGTGCGCGCACCGCCGATGTGCAGATAACCGGTGGGGCTGGGAGCGAAACGCGTGCGGACGGTCATGATCGAAACGGCTCCTCGATGAGCAAAGGTTCAGCGCCCGCCGGAGCCGCGCGCGGCGCGCTCCAGACGGTCGGCGAGCGCCCGCACCAGGGGCTCTTTCCCCTGCGGACGTTCGATGACGATTTCGTCGACCCCGAGCCGATCGAAGGCGCGCAGCTGCGCGTAGAGGCGGCGGGCGAGATCTTCGGGCGCGGCGGGCAGTTCCTGCCACACCACCTGCGAGGCGGCAACGGGATGCCTGCTCCACAGGGCGATGCGTTTTCCCTGGGCGAGCTGCTGGGTCACGACGGGTTCGATCTCCCCGGCTGCGACGAGGCGCACCGGCGTCGCCGGCGCATAATGGCCGGGAAGCGAGCCCGAGACGCGCGGCGCGCCGCCATCGGCCATCGCCACGGGACGCCCCAGCGCCTCGGTCAGTTCCTCGGCGCCGATCGCGCCAGGACGCAGGATGACGGGACCCACGGTGTCGAGGCGGGAGAGATCGAGGATGGTCGATTCCACCCCCACCGGACAGGGGCCGCCGTCGAGCACGAGCGCCACCGCCTCGCCCAATTCCTCGAGCACGTCGGCGGCGGTGGTCGGGCTCACCCGGCCGAAGCGGTTGGCGCTGGGTGCCGCGAGCCCCGAGCCGAAGGCGCGCAGCAGCGCCAAGGCCACGGGATGCGCCGGTACGCGCAGCGCCACCGTCTCCTGCCCCCCCGTCACCTCCAGCGGCACCCCATCGCTGCGCCGAAGCACCAGGGTCAAAGGACCGGGCCAGAAACGGTGCGCGAGCGTCCAGGCCTCTTCAGGGATGTCGCGCGCCCACTGCGGCAGGTGTTCGGCCGAAGGCAGATGCACGATGAGGGGATGATCGCTGGGCCGTCCCTTGGCAGCGAAGATGCGCCGTACCGCCGCGGGATTGCGCGCGTCGGCGGCAAGGCCATAGACCGTCTCGGTCGGCAGCCCCACCAGTTCGCCGGCGCGAAGCCTTGCTGCCGCCTCGGCCAGAGCCTCTTCGCTGGGGGATAGGATGCGCGCGCTCATCGGGGCAAGGGCGGCAGCGGCGGCAGCCCCAGACGTTGCCGCGCTTCGCTCGCTACGGCAAGCGCCTCGGTAAGCGTTGCCGCCGTGACGGTGAAATGACCCATCTTGCGTCCTCGCCGCGCCTCACGCTTGCCGTAGAGGTGCAGCCGCAAGCCCGGCAGGGAGAGGATCTCGTGCCAGGGCGGCTCGCGCAGCGTCTCGCCCACGAACCATGCTTCGCCCAAGAGGTTGACCATCACCGCCGGCGAATGCGCCTCGGGCACGGCGAGCGGCAAACCGCACAGTGCGCGCACCTGCTGCTCGAACTGGCAGACGCGGTGCGCATCCAGCGTATGGTGCCCGCTGTTGTGCGGCCGCGGGGCCATCTCATTGACGTAGAGCCTGCCGTCGGCGTAGAAGAATTCCACTCCCAGCGTGCCGACGTACTCGAGCGCCTCGGCGAGCGCCTCGGCGATCTCGCCGGCCTCGCGCAGCACGGTCGCCGGCAAGGGGGCCGGGGCGAAGGTGGTATCCAGAATGCCATTGCGATGCACGTTGAGCCCGGGCGCGAAAGCGGCGATGCGCCCGTCGGCGCCGCGGGCAAGCACCACCGAGAGCTCCGCCTCCAGGGCGAGCCGCGCTTCCAGCACGCAGTCGCGCCCGAAGCGGGCAAAGGCTGCCTGCGCCTCTTGCCGATCAGCGACCGCCGCCTGTCCCTTGCCGTCATAGCCGAAGCGCGCCGTCTTGAGAATCCCGGGAAAAAGCGACTCGGGTGCGCGCTCGAGGTCTTCTGCCGTACGCACGGCGAAGAAAGGGGCATGAGGCAGGCTGTGGCGCGCGAGAAAGGACTTCTCTTCGATGCGATCCTGGCAGACGGCGAGCGCCGCCGCGCCGGGACGCACGGGCATGGACTGGGCGAGACGGGCGAGGCTCGTAGCGGGCACGTTCTCGAATTCAGTGGTTGCCGCGGCACAATGCGCGGCGAGCTCGGCGAGCAGCGCCTCGTCGTCGTAGGCCCCGCACAGATGGCGCTCGGCGATGCGCCCGGCCGGCGCCTCGGGATCGGGATCGAGCACCCAGACCGCGTAGCCCAGCTCCTGCGCCGCCCGCACGAAGAAACGCCCCAACTGCCCGCCGCCCAGGATCGCCAGCCTTGCCGGCGCATCGATCCGCCCGACCGTCATTCCAGCGGCTCCAGGCGCATGGCGAGCACCGCCTCGCTCTGGCGGCGGCGGAAATCGGCAAGCCGCTGCCCGAGCACTTCGTCCGTGGCGGCGAGCATCGCCACGGCGAAGAGCGCCGCGTTCGCCGCTCCCGCCGCGCCGATGGCGAAGGTGGCCACGGGCACGCCCTTGGGCATCTGTACGATGGAGAGCAGCGAATCCTGCCCGTGCAGCGCGCGCGACTCCACCGGCACGCCCAGCACCGGCACCGTCGTCTTCGCCGCCAGCATCCCCGGCAAGTGCGCCGCCCCGCCGGCGCCAGCGATGATCGCGCGCAAGCCCCGCTCGAGCGCCGTCTCGGCGTAGGCGAACATCAGATCCGGCGTGCGGTGCGCCGACACCACCCGCGCCTCGAAAGGCACCTCGAACTCGCGCAGCACCTCGGCCGCGGCGCGCATCGTCGGCCAGTCGGAAGAAGATCCCATCACCACGCCGATGAGCGGCGCTCCGGCGCCGTAGCGCAGGACTTCTCCATTCACGGTGCGATCCCCCGGCGGCGCTGGGCTGCGAGCAAGGTGTTCTCCAGCAGCATGGCGATCGTCATCGGCCCCACGCCGCCGGGCACGGGTGTGATCCGGCTGGCGACCTCACGCACTTCGGCGGCCACGTCCCCCACCAGTCGACCGTCGGGCAGGCGGTTGATGCCCACGTCGATCACCACCGCCCCGGGCTTGACCATCTCGGCCGTGATGAATTCGGGCTTACCCACCGCCACTACCAGCAGATCGGCGCGGCGGGTGTGCGCGGCGAGCTCCCGCGTGCGCGAATGCGCCACCGTCACCGTCGCCCCCGCGTTGAGCAGCATGAGCGCCATGGGCTTGCCGACGATGTTGGAACGCCCCACCACCACCGCGTCCATCCCCTGCGGCTCGATGCCTTCCCAGGCAAGCAGCTGCATCACGCCGTGCGGCGTGCAGGGCCAGAAGCACTCCCGGCCCTGCACCAGCCGCCCCACGTTCTCGGCGTGAAAACCGTCGACGTCCTTGGCTACGGCAATGCGCTCGAGCACCAGAGTCTCGTCGATGTGCGGCGGCAGTGGCAGCTGCACGAGGATGCCATCGACCTCGGCATCGCCGTTCAAGGCGTCGATGCAGGCCAAGAGCCGTTCGACGGTGACGTCGGCTGGAAATTCATACTTGCGCGAGCGGATTCCGACCTCGGCGCAGGCGGCTACCTTGTTGCGCACATAAACCTGGGAGGCAGGATCCTCGCCCACCAAAACTACGGCGAGCGTGGGAACGACTCCGCGCTCCTGCAAAGCGTGCACGCGCTCGGCGATGCGGCGGCGCAGAGCCTGGGCAATGGCTTTTCCGTCGATGAGTTCAGCGGTCATCGGGCACCCGTCAAGAAAAATAGGCCGACGCAGGGCCGGCCTATTCATGAAAACTGGGGCGACATACCGGATTCGAACCGGTGACACCTGGAGCCACAATCCAGTGCTCTACCAACTGAGCTAATGCCGCCGCCGAAAACCTTGCGTGGCCTGCCCGACAGGAATCGAACCTGTAACCCCCGGCTTAGAAGGCCGGTGCTCTATCCGGTTGAGCTACGGGCAGATTCCGTTCCAGGCAGTATTCCGGTGTAGCGTGGTCGGGGTGGAGGGATTCGAACCCCCGACATCTTGCTCCCAAAGCAAGCGCGCTACCGGACTGCGCTACACCCCGGAAAGGCGATCATTATAACGCGATCGCCTTTCTTGTCAAAGCCTCATTCTCCTTCCTTGACCGCCTTGAGGCTGAGCTTGATGCGCCCGCGGTCGTCGGTCTCGAGCACCTTCACGCGCACCTTCTGGCCTTCCTGCAGGTAGTCGGAGACCTTCTCCACCCGCTCGTCGGCGATCTGGGAGATGTGCAGCAGCCCGTCGCGGCCCGGCATGATGTTGACGATGGCACCGAAATCGAGCAGCTTCAATACCGTACCCTCGTAGATCTTGCCGATCTCGACTTCGGCCGTGAGCTCCTCGATGCGCCGCTTGGCCTCTTCGGCTCCTTCGGCGCTGAACGAGGAGATGGTCACGTTGCCGTCGTCGGAAATCTCGATGACGGTGCCGGTCTCTTCCTGCAGCGCCCGGATCACCGAACCGCCCTTGCCGATCACGTCGCGGATCTTCTCGGGGTTGATCTTCATCTGGATCATGCGCGGCGCGTAGGCCGAGACCTCGCCGCGCGCTTCGCCCATCGCCTGGCGCATCAGCTGCAGGATGTGCATGCGCCCTTCGCGCGCCTGGGCGAGCGCCACCTGCATGATCTCCTTGGTGATGCCCTGGATCTTGATGTCCATCTGCAGGGCCGTCACGCCGCGCTCGGTGCCGGCCACCTTGAAGTCCATGTCGCCGAGGTGATCCTCGTCACCCAGGATGTCGGTGAGCACCGCAAAGCGGTTGCCCTCCTTGATGAGGCCCATGGCCACGCCCGCCACGTGCGCCTTGGTCGGCACGCCGGCGTCCATCAGCGCGAGCGAGCCGCCGCACACGGTGGCCATGGAGCTCGAACCGTTGGATTCCAGGATCTCGGACACGAGCCGGATGGTGTAGGGGAAATCTTCCTGCTTGGGCAGCACGGCCGCAAGCGCCCGCTTGGCGAGGTTGCCGTGGCCGATCTCGCGGCGTTTGGGCGAGCCGACGCGCCCCGTCTCACCGGTGGAGAACGGCGGGAAATTGTAGTGCAGCATGAAGCTTTCGCGGTATTCCCCCGCGATCGCATCGATGATCTGCTCGTCGCGCCCCGTGCCGAGCGTGGCCACCACCAGCGCCTGCGTCTCGCCGCGGGTGAAGAGCGCGGAGCCGTGCGTGCGCGGCAGCACCCCGACCCGGATGTCGATCGGGCGCACGGTGCGCGTGTCGCGCCCATCGATGCGCGGCTCTCCGGCGAGGATGCGTCCGCGCACGATGGAAGCTTCCATCGTGAAGAGGATGTCCTCGATGTCGGGGATGGAGGGCAGCGGATCGAACTCGGCGAGCACCTTCTCGATCACCTGCGCGCGGATCGCCTTGAGCCGCTCGTTGCGCGCCTGCTTGGCGGTGATGCGGAAGGCCTCTTCCAGCTCGGCGAAGGCGAGCTCGCGAATGCGCGCCACCAGCGCCTCGTTGGGCTCTGGGGCTTTCCAGTCCCAGGCGGGCTTGCCCGCGACCTCGACGAGTTCGTTGATCGCCTGGATCGCCGCCTGCATCTGCTCGTGACCGAAGACCACGGCGCCGAGCATCACGTCTTCGGGCAGCTCCTGCGCTTCCGATTCGACCATCAATACGGCGTTCTCGGTGCCGGCCACCACCAGGTCGAGCGCACTCTTCTCGAGCTCACTCGCGCTGGGGTTGAGGACATACTGACCGTCGAGATAGCCCACGCGGCAGGCGCCGATCGGCCCGTGGAAGGGCACTCCGGAGATGGCGAGCGCCGCACTGGAAGCGATCATCGCCACGATGTCGGCGTTCACCTCGGGATTGAGCGAGAGCACCGTGGCGACGATCTGCACCTCGTTGTAGAACCCTTCGGGGAAGAGCGGGCGGATCGGCCGGTCGATGAGGCGCGAGGTGAGCGTCTCTTTCTCGGAGGGGCGGCCTTCGCGCTTGAAGAAGCCACCGGGAATGCGCCCGGAAGCGTAGAACTTTTCGATGTAGTCGACGGTGAGCGGGAAGAAATCCTGCCCGGGTTTGGCGTCTTTGGCGGCGACGACGGTGGCGAGCACCACGGTGTCGTCCATGGAAGCGAGCACGGCGCCGGAGGCCTGACGGGCGAGTTCGCCCGTCTCCAGCGTGACCTGATGACGACCGTAGGTGAAGGTTTTCTTGATGGCAGTAGGCAAGGGACGATCCTTTCTCGGTGAGAGGGCCGACCCTCGCCTAGCCGGACGACAGCGATCGGCCCGGAAGAGGGAATTACTTACGCAGGCCGAGCCGCTTGATGAGCTCGAGGTAACGCTCGGGTTCGGTGCGCTTGAGATAGTCGAGCAGTCGACGACGCTGCGACACCATCTTCAGCAGCCCCCGGCGGGAGTGGTGATCCTTCTTGTGCGCGCCGAAGTGCGGCTGCAGCCCCTCGATGCGGGCGGTAAGCAATGCGATCTGCACTTCGGGCGAACCCGTGTCGTTGTCGCCGCGTTTGTATTCCGCGATGATGCGGGCTTTGGTTGCGTTGTCTAGCGCCATGGATGTGGTTCTCTCTCGTGAATCTGAACGCAAAAAAATGGAACAGGCCGCGATCCGGAAGGGATCACTCGGCCGGGATGACCGGAACACGCGACGAAGGCGGCGTTATATTAGCAATGACGCGCTTCGGGGACAAGCCCCGCGTCGGCTCGTATTCGCCCAATCCGATGAAAAGCGGCTTGTCCTCGTCATTGCTGCCATAGACGCGCACCATCCCGGAGGAAAGGGAGTCGCCGAGCGCGGCCCGGCCGATGCGCTGACCGGCAAGGAACGCCTGGGTGCGCGCCACATCCAGTGTAACGCAAGGCAGATCGCGCACCAGGGCATCGGGCGGCAAGAGCCATTCCCGCCCGCTTTCCCCCGCTTCCTCCCATTCGGTGAGCGTCCTCGCCTCCTCGAGCGAAAACGGGCCGATCGCCAGGCGCCGCAGCCGGTCGATGTGCGCGGGCACCCCCAGCGCCGCGCCGAGGTCTTCGGCGAGGGTGCGAATGTAGGTTCCTTTGCCGACGCGGGCGTAGAGGGTGGCCGCGGCGAGTGCCTCGTCCCACTCGATGAGGCGCAGTTCGTGGATCGTCACCGGCCGGGCCGCCCGCTCGATCACTACCCCCTCGCGGGCGTAGCGGTACAAGGGCTTGCCTTCGTGCTTCAGGGCCGAGACCATGGGCGGGACCTGCTCGATGGTGCCGAGAAAACGCGGCAGCACCGCCTGCAGCGCCTCGGCGCCAAAAGAAACCGGCGCGCGCGCGATCACCTCGCCTTCGGCGTCTCCCGTACTGGTGGCCACGCCGAAGCGCACGCGCGTGAGATAGACTTTGTCGGCTTCCAGCCAGCGTTGGGCGAACTTGGTCGCCTCGCCAAAGGCGAGCAGCATGAGACCGGTCGCCATGGGATCGAGCGTACCGGTATGCCCCGCCTTCGCTGCCCCCAAGGCACGGCGCACCCGCTGCAGCGCGGCGTTCGCGGTGATGCCCTCGGGCTTATCGAGCAGCGCTACGCCGTCAAGCGCCACGGTCTTCGCCCTCGTCATCCCTTCCCGGTTCCTTGGCTACCGCCTCGTCGATCAGATGCGCCAGGCGCACGCCGCGCTCGATCGATTCGTCGTAGACGAAGGTGAGCTGCGGGATGGTGTGGATGCGCAGACGACGGCCGAGCTCGCGGCGCAGGAATCCCGCCGCGTGCTGCAACCCCTCGAGGAGCTCCGGGATGGTGGCCGGATCGGCGAGCGTGGAGACGTACACCTTGGCATGCGCGAAATCCGGACTCACCTCCACGGCGGTGATGGTGACGAAGCCCACGCGTGGATCCTTCACGTGCCGCGCGATCAGCTCGGCGAGCTCCTCGCGGATGCCCTCGGCCACCCGCGGCAGGCGCGTGCGGTTTCCTCCCTTCATGCCAGCTCCCGCGCCACTTCGCGCACTTCGAACACCTCGATCTGGTCGCCCACCTGGATGTCGTTGTAGCCTTTGACCGACAGGCCGCACTCGTAGCCGGCCTTGACCTCGCGCACGTCTTCCTTGAAGCGCTTGAGCGAATCGAGCTCGCCTTCGTGGATGACCACGTGGTCGCGCAGCACGCGCACCCTGGCGCCACGCCGGATCGTGCCCTCGAGCACGTAGCAGCCGGCCACGGTGCCGACCTTGGGCACACGGAAGACCTGGCGCACTTCGGCCAGACCGATGATCTCTTCCTTGCGCTCGGGCGAGAGCATGCCGCTCAGGGCCGCCTTGATCTCGTCGACCGCATCGTAGATGATGTTGTAGTAACGGATGTCCACGCCGTAGCTCTCGGCGAGCTTACGCGCGCTGGCGTCGCTGCGCACGTTGAAGCCGATGATGATGGCGTTGGAAGCGCGTGCGAGGTTCACGTCGCTCTCGCTGATTCCGCCCACGGCACCGTGGATCACCTGCACCTTGACCTCGTCGGTGGAGAGTTTTTCCAGCGACTGCTTGAGCGCTTCGAGCGAACCCTGCACGTCGGCCTTGATGATGATGGGCAGCGTCTTCACCTCGCCCTCGCTCATCTGCTCGAAGAGATTCTCCAGCTTGAGCGCCTGCTGCTTGGCAAGCTTCACCTCGCGGAACTTGCCCTGGCGATAGAGGGCGATCTCGCGCGCCTTGCGCTCGTCGGGCAGCACGACGAACTCTTCGCCCGCCTGCGGCACGTCTTCCAGCCCAAGGATCTCAACGGGCATCGACGGACCGGCCGAGTCGACCGGCTTGCCGGTTTCGTCGAGCATGGCCCGCACCCGGCCCCAGGTGGAGCCGACGAGCACGACGTCGCCCTTGCGCAGCGTGCCGCTCTGCACCAGGACGGACGCCACCGGACCGCGGCCTTTGTCCAGGCGCGCCTCCAGCACGATGCCTTTCGCCGGCCCTTCGACCGGCGCCTTGAGCTCCAGCACCTCGGCCTGCAGCAGGATGCCTTCGAGCAGCTCGTCGATCCCCTGCCCCATCTTGGCCGAGACGTTGTAGAACATGGTGTCGCCGCCGTATTCCTCGGGGATCACCCCTTCGGCCACCAGTTCCTGCCGCACCCGTTCCGGGTTGGCGTCGGGCTTGTCGATCTTGTTGACGGCCACGATGATGGGCACACCGGCGGCGCGCGCGTGATGGATCGCCTCGCGCGTCTGCGGCATCACCCCGTCGTCGGCCGCCACCACCAGCACCACGATGTCGGTGGCTTGCGCACCCCGTGCCCGCATGGCCGTGAAGGCCTCGTGGCCCGGCGTGTCGAGGAAGGTGATGGTGCCGCGCGGCGTTTCCACGTGATACGCCCCGATGTGCTGCGTGATGCCGCCCGCTTCGCCCGCCGCCACCTTGGTGCGGCGGATGTAGTCGAGCAGCGACGTTTTCCCGTGGTCGACGTGGCCCATGACGGTGACCACCGGCGGACGCGGTTTTTCTTCGTAGTGCTGCGTGCCGACTTCCTCAAGGAAGGCATCGGGCTCGTCCAGGCGGGCAGGCACGGCCTTGTGCCCCATCTCTTCGACCACGATCATGGCCGTTTCCTGGTCGATGACCTGGTTGATGGTGGCCATGATGCCCATCTTCATCATGGTTTTGATGAGATCGGTAGCCTTGACCGCCATCTTGTGCGCCAATTCGGCCACGGTGATGGTCTCGGGCACATGCACCTCGCGCACGACCGGCTCGGTCGGCGCCTGGAATTGCTGCGCGTGCGACTCGGTACCGCGGGCGGCACGCCTTCCGGCCTTGCCTCCCTTGCCGCCGCCTTTCCAGCCGGCGCTGCCGTCGTCGAGTGCCCGCACCTTGAGCCCGCCGCGCTTGCTGGGCGCGCGTTCATCGGCCTTCTTCTCGACCTTTTTCTCTTTGTCTTTCGCCTTGTGCAGGGTCGGACGTTCCTCGGTAGCCGGTTTGGTCACCGCGGGAGCGGGTGCGGCCGCTGCGGCAGCCGCCTCGGCAGCTTCTCTGGCCTTCGCCGCTTCTTCTTGCAGCTGCGCCTGGGCACGCGCCTGGCGGGCGAGCTCACGCTCGCGCTTGGCACGCAGGTCGGCCTCCTGGCGGGCGCGCAGTTCGGCCTGGCGCTTCGCTTCGGCTTCCCGGCGCGCGAGCTCTTCAGGCGACAAAATGGAGGCCGCCGGGGTCGCGGTCCGCGTGAGCTTCGTCTTGGGCGCCGAAGGAGCCAGCTGAGGCCCGGCGGCGCGGGACTCGGCGACGGCCGGCGCTTGCGCTGCGACTTCGGCCGGCGCCGCCACGGCAGACGCCTCGGTCGCGACTGGCTCGGCAACCTCTGCGGGAGTTTCCTCCGCCGAAGGCTTTTCTTCGGCGACGGATGCAGCGGCCTCGCTGGGAAGGGGTTGCGCTTCGACGGAGATCGGCGCGGTCTCGGCCTGGGGGGCGGTCTCGGCTCGCACGGCAGGAGCGGCCTCTTCGGCGACAGGAGTCGTGGCACGCGCCGCCGTTTCCACCGCCTGCGCCGCCTTCAGCGCCGCCTCGACCTTGGCCTGCTCTTCCTTCGCCTTGGCCAGCACTTCATCGCGATTGACGAGCACCCGCTTCTTGCGCACCTCGACCTGCACCGTGCGCGCCCGGCCTTGGGCGTCGGTGGCCTTCAGGGCGGTGGTTTCCTTGCGCGTAAGCGTGATCTTGCCGCCGGTGTTCTCGCCGTGCTGGCGCTTGAGAAAGGCGAGCAGCTGCGCCTTGTCCCTGGCCGTGACGGGATCCTCGGCACCATTCTTCTCCACTCCCGCCTGCCGAAACTGGTCGAGCAGGCGTTGCACGTCGAGCCTGAGCTCGTCGGCGAATTCCTTGACGTTTTTTGCTTCCATCCTACTACCCCCTTACTCGAACCAATGTGCGCGCGCCTTGGTGATCAGATCGGCGGCGCGCTCATGGTCGATGCCGGTCAATTCGGCGAGCTCGTCGGTCGCCAGTTCCGCCAGATCGTCGAGCCGAGTGATGCCCTGTCGGGCGAGCTTCACGGCCAGATCCTTGTCCATTCCCTCCAGCGCCAAGAGCGCCGGTTCCACTTTTTCGAGCGCTTCCTCGATGGCGATCGCCTCGCTGAGCAGCGCCGTGCGCGCGCGTTCGCGCAGCGCCTGCACCGTCTCCTCGTCCAGCCCCTCGATGGCCAGCATCTCGGAGAGCGGCACGTAGGCGATCTCCTCGAGCGAAGAGAAACCCTCGTCGATCAAGAGATCGGCCAGCTCCTCGTCCACGTCGAGTTTCTCCATGAAGAGCGCACGCAGAGCCTGGCGTTCTTCCTCCTGTTTCTGCTGCGACTCGGCCTGGCTCATCAGGTTGATGATCCAGCCGGTGAGCTCGGAGGCGAGCCGCACGTTCTGCCCGCCGCGGCCGATGGCGATCGCCAGATTGGCCTCGTCGACCACCACGTCCATGGCGTGCTTTTCTTCATCGACCACGATGGAGAGCACCTCGGCCGGCTGCAGCGCGGCGATCACGTACTGCGCCGGGTCGGGCGACCAGACGATGATGTCGATCTGCTCCTGGGCGATCTCGTTTCTGACCGCCATCACGCGCGAGCCACGCATGCCCACGCAGGTGCCCACCGGATCGAGCCGCGGATCCTTGGAATGCACGGCGATCTTGGAGCGCAGGCCGGGATCGCGGGCACAGCCCTTGATCTCGATGAGCCCCTCCTCGATCTCGGGGACTTCCAGCTCGAAGAGCTTGACGACCAGCTCGGGCGAGGTGCGCGAGAGGATCAGCTGGGGCCCACGGCCGCTGCGGTCGACCCGGATGACCACCGCCTTGATGCGGTCACCGACGCGCAGCGCCTCGCGCGGGATCATCTGCTCGCGCGGCAGGAGCGCTTCCAGCCGGCCGATCTCGACGATGGCGTTGCCGCGCTCCATGCGCTTGATGGTACCGGAGACGAGCGTTTCGTTGCGCGAGAGGAATTCTTCGAGGATCTGCTCGCGCTCGGCGTCGCGGATCTTCTGCAGCACGATCTGCTTGGCCGTCTGCGCCCCGATCCGCCCGAGATCCTGCACCGGAATCTCTTCTTCGAGGTAGTCCCCCACGCGGATGTCCGGATCGAGCTCGCGCGCGTCGATGAGCCCCATCTCGCGCTCGTCGTTGGTCACCTCGGCATCGGGCAGCACCAGCCAACGCCGCCAGGCGCGATAGGTGCCGGTGGAGCGGTCGATCTCCACGCGCACGTCGGCGTCTTCATGCAGATGCTTCTTGGTGGCAGAGGCGAGCGCCGCTTCCAGGGCGGCGAAGACCACGTCCTTGGAGACGTTCTTTTCATGGGCCAGCGCATCGACCAGCAACAGCAGTTCGCGACTCATTGCTTCTTACCTCCAAAGCCATCGAATTGAGGAACGAGGCGGGCCCGATCGATCTCCGCCAGCGCGAATTCATGCTCTCCCAGCTCGCTCGCCACGCGCACCCGATCCGCTTCGATGCCCAGCAGCTCCGCTTTCAGGTTCTTGCGCCCCTGCCAGGGTTCGCGCAGCTTGAGCTGGACCTGAGAACCGACGAAACGGGCGAAATCGCGCGGTTTCTTCAGCACCCGGTCGAGCCCCGGCGAGGAGACCTCCAGCCGGTCGTAGTCGATGTCCTCGACTTCGAAGACACGCTGCAGCTGATCGCTCACCGTGGCGCAGTCGTCGACGGTGACACCGCGTTCGATGTCGATGAACACGCGCAGGATGCGCGCCCGGGGCGAGACTTCGAAATCGACGAGCTCGAACCCCATGCCTGAGACCACCTGCTCGACCAAGGCTTCCAGATCCACCATGTTTCACCCGAGAAAAAAAAATGGGCCAGAAGAGCCCATTTCCGTTTGCTTACCAACCGGAAATCCGGACAACTTAGCAAGTCTGCCCGGACGAGATGACAGAATATATCACCATCGAGGGTGTTTTTACAAGATATTCGACCGTTTGCTGTAAGAGCAAAATAGTAATGTCCGCTCTG
>NZ_JSYB01000054.1:0-331 GCF_054823945.1 Tepidiphilus sp. HLB4
CCCACAAGCTCACGACCCGGCTCTGCCGCGAAAACCAAGCGGTGGCGCTCGAAGACCTGAACGTCTCAGGGATGCTCGCCAACGAGAAGCTTGCGCGAGCGATCTCCGACGTGGGCTTTGGCCTCATCCGCTCGCAGATGGAATACAAGGCGCAGCGCTACGGCACCCGCCTGGTGTTTGCCGAGCGCTGGTATCCCAGCAGTCGCCTCTGTTCCGTCTGCGGCTGGAAACACGAAACGCTCACGCTGGGAGAGCGGGAATGGACGTGCCCGGAATGCGGCACGCACCACGACCGTGACCTCAACGCGGCGATCAACCTTCAACGGCTGGC
>NZ_JSYB01000002.1:0-69049 GCF_054823945.1 Tepidiphilus sp. HLB4
CTGCACAAGAACGCCACCACGACCCCTGCGGCCCTGCGCACCATCCAAATCGAGTCTGCTGGTGCGCCGCCTTGCCCGGGAACTCAGGGTGTCGGAGGATGCCATTCGACGTCGCCGACGCTGAAGACCCCGAGCTTCTTGTGTTCGCTCATTGATGCAGCCTCTTTCGTCTGCGTACGATCCTCACCTTCGATGAACCGTACCAGGCGCTCGACATCGAGCATCGGTTGACCAAACCTCGCCGTCCGCAAACGAACGGCAGGGGCGAGCGCTTCAACGGACGCATCAGCGAGGTGCTTGCCACCCATCGCTTCGACAGCCGCAAAGCGCAGGAGGCGACGATTCAGCGCTACGTCTGGCTGTACAATCACCACATCCCCCAGGAGGCTCTGGGGCATGTCTCACCCATCGGAGCCATGAAAAGATGGTACGCGGAAAACGAGCAAAGCGAGTTCCAACGAAGTCAAAAACATGAAATTTGCATTAAAAATGCTACAGAATCGTCCGGGACCTGATATCTTTGTCCAGAAAATATCCTTCTATCCTGCGCGCCGAGCAGGACGGCAAGGTGAAGAAGATCGTCGCCAAGCCGGGCGCGAGCCTGGCGGTGGACGAGGTGATCCTCGAATTCGAGTGATCCTCCTTCCCTGCAAAGGTAAAGAAAAGCCGGCCCCGAGAGGCCGGCTTTTTTCTGGGCGAAAAATCAGCGCGCCGCGGCGGCGATCGTCGCGTACGCCTCAATCACTTCCGGCGGGGCCTGGACGAGCTCGATGAGCACGCCTTCGCCGCTCACCGGGAATTCGTCGTTGCCTTTGGGGTGGATGAAGCAAATGTCGTAGCCGGCCGCGCCGCGGCGGATGCCGCCGGGGGCGAAACGCACGCCATGCGCCGAGAGCCATTCCACCGCCTTGGGCAGGTCGTCGACCCACAGGCCGACGTGGTTGAGCGGGGTGGCGTGCACCGCCGGTTTCTTCTCCGGATCGAGCGGCTGCATCAGGTCGACCTCGACCTTGAAGGGGCCCGCGCCCAGGGCGACGATGTCTTCATCCACGTTCTCGCGCTCGGAGCGGAAGGTGCCGGTCACCGGCAGGCCGAAGAGCTCGACCCACAGGCGGGCAAGCCGCGTCTTGTCGAGCGCGCCCAGCGCGATCTGCTGGATGCCGAGGATACGGAACGGGCGGGAGGAATCGTTCATGGGATGGTCTCGTGCGGTAGGGATGGGCAGGAATTTTACTCCCAGCGCACGGGAGCAGCGAAGAGGTAGCCCGCGCCATAGACCGTCTTGATGAGGCGCGGGTCGTGCGGATCGTCGCGCAGCTTGCGCCGCAGACGCGAGATGCGCACGTCGATGCTGCGGTCGTACGATTCGACGGGGCGGTCCCCTACCAGGCGTTCGCGCGAGAGGATGCGGTTGGGATGGGCGAGGAAGAGCATCAGCAGCTGCGCTTCGGCGGTGGAGAGCCGCGTGCTGCCGCCTTGCGGATCGGTGAGGGTGTGGCTTGCCGGGTCATAGCGCCAGCCGGCGAAATGCGCGCAGCCCTCTTGCGATGCAGGGGTCGGGGCGGCGGTCTTCTGGTAGCGGCGCAGGATGGAGCGCACCCGGGCCACCAGCTCGCGCGGCTCGAAGGGTTTGATGAGATAGTCATCCGCCCCCAGCTCCAGCCCCAGCACGCGATCGGCCACGCCCGCGCGGCCGGTGAGGATGAGCACGGCGCAGGGGTGCAGGCGCTGCATCTCGGCGATCAACGCCAGGCCGTCCATGTCCGGCAGCCCCAGATCGACGATCGTCAGTTCCGGCGTGCGGGTGCGCACGGCGTCGAGCGCGGCGCGGCCGCTCGCGGCCACGTCGCAGGCAAAGCCGAATTCGCCCAGGCTGCGGCAGATGAGACGGGCGACGTCGGGATCGTCTTCGACGACGAGGAGGCGAGGCTCGGCGGTATTCATCGGGTCGTTCCGGCTCTGAGACGCTGCGCGGCGGCGAGCGCCTGGGCGAGTTGGGTCTGGGTACAGGGTTTGGGCAGGAATACGTAGGCATCCACCGGCGGGCCTTCGTCGTGGGCATAGCCCGTCACCAGCACGGCGGGCAGGGTCGGGCGCAGCGCACGGGCGCGGGCGATGAGGCTGCGGCCGTCGAGTTCGCCCGGCATGACCGCATCGGTGACGAGCAGCTCGATCTCCTCGACGTGCTCGAGCAGCTCCAGCGCCTCGTGCGCGTTGGCCGCCTCGAGCACGGTGTGTCCCAGCGCCATGAGCTGCTGGCGCAGGACGTGGCGCACCGGCAGTTCGTCTTCCACCAGCAGCACCATGCGGGGAATCGAGGGGGGTGCTTCATCGTCTTGCGCCTCGTCCGTTCCTCGGGCACCCTCCGCTGCCGGGGCCTGCGGCAGCGTGAAGGAGAAAGTGGTCCCGCGGCCGGGCTCGCTGTGCACCCGGATGTCGCCGCCCGACTGGCGCACGAAACCATAGACCATCGCCAGCCCCAGACCGCTGCCGCGGCCGAAGGGCTTGGTGGTATAGAACGGCTCGAAGACATGGGAAATCTGCTCGGCGGCGATGCCGCAGCCCGTGTCGGCGACCTCGAAACGCACGCACTGCCCCGCGTCGTCCGTCGTGTCCGGGCGGACGCGAATCGTGAGGGTCCCGCCGCGCTCGAGCATGGCATCGCGCGCGTTCAGGGCGAGGTTGAGGAGCGCGCTCTCGAGCTGATGCGCGTCGGCATAGGCGTGGAGCGGCGTCTCGGGCAGGTCGAGCACGATGGCGATGGTCTCGCCCAGCGTGCGTTCGAGGATCACGCTCATGGAGCGCACCAGTTCGCCTACCTCGACCGCCTGCGGCGCGAGGGGCTGCGAACGCGCGAAGGTGAGCAGCCGCCGGATGAGGGCCACGCCGCGCGTGCTCGCCGCGAGCGCCGGTTCGAGATATTCGCGCACGGCGCTTGAATCGCCCAGGTAGCGCTTGAGCCCTTCGAGGTTGCCAATGAGGGTGGTGAGCAGGTTGTTGAAGTCGTGCGCGAGCCCCCCCGTGAGCTGTCCGATCGCCTCCATCTTCTGCGCCTGGATGAGCGCGTTCTGGTGCGCCTTCTGCTCGGTGATGTCGATCGAGAGCACGAAGAAGCCCACGACCGTGCCCTGCCCGTCGCGCTCCGGCACCACGGTGCTACGGGCGTGGACCGGCCGACCCCGGGCGTTGCGGCGGGCGTATTCGTAGCTGACGGTCTCACCGGCGTGGGCGCGCGCCAGCGACGCTGCGATCTGGGCATAGGTGTCGGGGCCGGTGATCTCGGCCACGGTGCGCCCGACGATCTCGTCCTGTTCGAGGCCGAACCAGCGGGCATAGACCCGGTTGGCGAAGCGGTAGCGCTCGCCGGCGTCCAGATAGGCCACCATCGCCGGAATGGAATCGAGGATGAGGCGCAGGCGCTCTTCCGAGCGGCGCAGCGCCTCGGCGGTCTGGTCGAGCTCACGCTGGGCGGCGCGCAGTTCTTCGTTGGCTTGCGCGAGCGCCGCCGTGCGCTCGACCACCCGGGCTTCCAGCGTCTGGTTCTGTTCCTCGATGAGCCGCTCGTAGCGGCGCTGCTCGGTGATGTCGGTCCACAGCGACACGAATCCGAGGTTGGGGATGGGCACGCCGCGCACCGCCAGAATGCGGCCGTTGGGGCGCTCGCGTTCGAAGTAGTGCGGCTGGAAGGCACGCGCGGCCATCACCCGTTCGGCCACCAGACGCTCGATGTCGCCCTCGCCGTATTCGCCGCGCTCGGCGTTGAAGCGGGCGAAGGCTTCGAAAGGCGTGCCTTCATGGACCAGGTCTTCGGGGAAGTCGAGCAGGCGCTGCATGGCGCGGTTCCAGGCCACCAGCTTGGGCGTGGCGTCGAACACGGCGATCGCCTGATCGAGCAGGTCGAGCCCGGCGAGCAGCAGGTCGAGCCGGCGCCGGTCGCCGGGGCCGACGAGGCTGGAAACAGGCAGTTCCGGCAGGGCAGGGGGAGGGGGCATTGCGCGAAAGGCCGTGTGCGTATCGAGGATAATCCTACGCCGATCGCCGCGCTTTTGCCAAGCAGGAGCCGGGCGCTAGCGGTAGCGGGTGGGATCGGGCACGCCCGCTGCGGCGAACCCCTGGGCGCGGAGCCGACAGGCGTCGCAGCGGCCGCAGGCGCGCCCTTCCTCGTCCGCCTGATAGCAGGAGACGGTAAGCGCATAATCCACGCCCAGTTCCAGCCCCCGGCGGATGATCTCGGCTTTGGACAGGTGCATGAGCGGCGCGTGGACGCGGAAACGCGCGCCTTCCACCCCGGCCTTGGTGGCGACGTTGGCCAGCGCCTCGAAGGCGGCGATGAATTCCGGCCGGCAGTCGGGATAGCCGGAATAGTCGACGGCATTGACTCCGATGAAGAGATCGCGGGCCCCCAACACCTCGGCCCAGGCGAGCGCCACCGACAAGAGCACCGTGTTGCGCGCCGGCACGTAGGTGACAGGGATGCCCTCGGTCGGCGTCTCGGGCACGGCGATCGCTTCGTCCGTGAGCGCCGAGCCGCCAAAAACGCCCAGATCGACGCGGGCGACGCGATGTTCGACGGCGCCCAGTGCCCGGGCCACGCGCGCCGCGGCCGCGAGTTCCGCATCGTGCCGCTGGCCGTAGGCCACCGACAGGGCATAGGGACGGTAGCCTTCGGCGCGGGCGATCGCCAGCACCGTGCTCGAATCGAGCCCGCCGGAGAGCAGCACCACGGCGTTTCGAGAGGAGACGTCCTTCATCGCGGGAATCCTTACGCAAAGAGAGGGACGCGACGGTGCTTCACTTGCCGCGCGCGTCGCCCCACAGAATCTTGTGCAGCTGCAGTTGGAATCGCACCGGCAGGCGGTCGGCCACGATCCAGTCGGCGAGCGTCGAGGGCGCCAGTTCCCCGGCCACTGGCGAGAAGAGCACCGTGGCGCGGCGGGCCAGACCGTGCCGCTCCAGGACGTCCTTGGCCCAGTCGTAGTCGGCGCGCCCGGCGAGCACGAACTTCACCTCGTCGTGCGGGCGCAGGTGGTCGAGGTTGTCCCACAGGTTCTTGTCGGCTTCGCCCGAGCCCGGCGCCTTGAGATCCATCACGCAGCGCACGCGAGGGTCGAGCCCCGCGATGGAGAGCGCCCCACTCGTCTCCAGCGAGACGCGATGGCCGGCGTCGGCGAGCGCCGTGAGCAGGTCGCGGCAGGCCGCTTGTGCCAGCGGCTCGCCGCCGGTGACACACACTTCGGGCAAGCCCAGGTCCGAGACCCGGGCGAGGATCTCGTCGATCGTGAGGCGTTCGCCGCCACGAAAGGCGTACGTCGTGTCGCACCAGCGGCAGCGCAAGGGGCAGCCGGTGAGGCGAACGAAGACGGTGGGCACCCCCACCGTCGTCGATTCCCCCTGCAGGGAGGCGAAGATCTCGCTGACCCGCAGCAGCTCCTGCGACTTCATCGCCCCAGGCGTTGGCGGGCGACCTGGCCCGCCGGGGTGTTGGGATAGCGTTCGACCAGGCGCTTGAGCATGTCGGTGGCGCCGACTTCGTCGCCCATGCCCTGCAGGGCGTTCGCCAGGCCCAGCATGGCGTCGGGCGCGAGCTCGTGCTTGGGCGTGTCGTAGACCACCCGGGCGAAATGGCGCCGCGCCGTCTCGTACTGCTTGAGCTGCAGCGCCGCCGTCCCGGCCCAGAAATGCGCCGCCGGCACCTGGGCGTCGTTGGGATACTGGCGCAGGAAGGTCTCGAAGGCCGCCAACGCATTCTTCGCATCGCGCGCCTGGAGCTTGGCGAGCGCCGCATCGAACTCCGCCTTGGCATTACCTGCCGGGGCGGACGCCGGCGCAGGCGCAGCGGGAGCCGTCGCGGACGGTGCCGCGGCCTGCGAGGGGGCAGACGCGGCGGCACCACCGCTGCTCAGCGCATTGAGCCGGGCATCGAGATCGAGGTAGAAATCCTTCTGCCGCTTCTCTAGCTGATCCAGCTTGTACTGCAGCTCTTCGATGCGTCCGGTGAGCCGGCGCACGTCCTCCTGCAGTCGCTCCATGTCGTTGCTTTGGCTCAGCTGCGAGCGCGCCATCGCATCGACGCGCTCGTTGAGCGTCTGCACCTGCAAGCGGAGGTCGGCGACGCCCTGGCGCGCCTCGTCGTCGGCGAAGAGGGCGAAAGCCGGCTGGCTCAGCGCGGCTGCGGCGAGCAGCACCCCCGTACGCCAGGAGAAGGGCTTGGGCATCGCGCGAGGCTCCGTCAGAATTCACCCGAATAGAGGATGTCGGCGCGGCGGTTCTGCGCGTAGCACTCTTCGGTCTTCTCGGTGCAGACGGGCTTTTCTTCGCCCAGGCTCACGGCTTCCACCTGATCTTCACGCGCCCCGAAGGTCACGAGGGCGTTTTTGACCGCCTCGGCCCGTTTCTGGCCGAGCGCCAGGTTGTATTCGCGGCTGCCGCGTTCGTCGGCATTACCCTGGATCAGGACTTTGAGATCGGGGTTCTGCGCCAGGAAGCGGCCGTGGGTCTGCACCAGCGACTGGAATTCCGGCTTGACGACGTAGCTGTCGAAGTCGAAGTAGATGTTGCGCTTGGACAGGGGGCTATTGGGGTCGCGCAGGGCGGCCAGCGCTTGGCTGCGCGAGCTCGGCGGCGTGACCGTTTTCACGGCGCCGGCGTTGCGGTCTTCGACCTTGCCCGCGCCTTCCTCGACCGAGCCGGTCGAGGAACAGGCAGAGAGGATGAGCCCAAGGCAGAGCACGGCAGGGGTGAGCAGCTTTTTCATGTGCATTTGGTTCATGTTCCTATGGATGGGTGGGAGACGAACGAACAAAAACGGGCTTAGCGCGGCAACGGCCCCCAGGCCGGTTCCCGCACGTCGGCCCCCTCGGCCGAGAGGCGCAGACGGACTTTGCCATCGGTCGAGACGGCGAAGAGGGAGCCTCTTCCGCCAGATTCTGAAGCATAGACGATCATGCGTCCGTTGGGCGCGAACGAAGGCGATTCGTCGCGCGACGAATCGGAAAGAATGAGCTGCTGTCGCGTCTGCAGGTCGAGCAGCGCCACCTGGTAACGCCCTTGGTTGCGCGTGACGAAGGTGAGCAGCTTGCCGTCGGACGAGACGTCGGGGCTGACGTTGTATTCGCCTTCGAAGGTGACGCGCTCGGCCGCGCCGCCGCTCGCCGGCATGCGGTAGATCTGGGGCGAGCCACCGCGGTCGGACGTGAAATAGAGGTAGCGGCCATCGGGCGAAAAGACCGGTTCGGTGTCGATGGCGCTGCTGCGCGACAGGCGCACCGGGGCCCCGCCGGAAACGGGGACGAGGTAGATCTGCGAGATGCCATCGCGCGTGAGGGCTACGGCGAGGTTCTGGCCGTCGGGGGAGAAGGCCGGCGCCGAGTTGGAGCCTTTGAAGTTCGCCACGGCGCGGCGCTGGCCGCTGGCGAGCTCGTGGACGTAGACCACGGGTTTCTTCGCCTCGAACGAGACGTAGGCCACCTTGGTACCGTCGGGACTCCATGCCGGAGAAATGATGGGTTCCTGCGAGATGAGTGCCGGCACGGAATTGCTGCCGTCGGCCTCGCTGATGCGCAGTTCGTAGCGGCTGCCCTGCTTCACCACGTAGGCGAGCCGTGAGGCGAAATAGCCGGGCACGCCGGTGAGTTTTTCATACACGAAGTCGGCGATGCGGTGCGCGGTGGCGCGCGTCTGCGAAGGGGTGAAACGGTAGAGGATGCCGCCGAGGTCGGCCTGGCGACGGGTGTCGAACACGCGCACCCTGACTTCATATTGACCTGCGCCGACCGGCGTGGCGGTGCCGGCGAGCACGGCATCGGCCCCGCGCTGGGCGAGGTTGGCGTAATCGGGAATCTGGTCCTCGGGCAGGCGCATCATGCCGACGTCGACGAGCTGGAAGATGCCGCTCTTGGCGAGATCCTGGCTCACGATCTGGGAAATGGGGGCGGGCAGCGACTCTTCGCCGGCCAGATAGGGGATGGCCACGGGAATGAGACGGCCGCCGGCGCCGGTGATTTCGACGGTGAGCTGGGCCCGCGCGGGAAGCGCGGCCAAGGCGGCGAGCGCCACCATGAAAGGAAGGAACCGATGGAAGGCTCGATGGGCGAGGCCGTGCATCGCGATCACGCTGGTGGTGGAAAGTGTGAAGTTTTGCACAAATTTTCTTTGGTGGCAACGCATTCCCATGCTCATTGCGCGAGCGGCCGCAGTTTGAGGGTGAGGGTGCGCTCGAAGAGCCGCTTGTCTTCGGGCAAAGGCAAGGGGCTGGAGCGTCGGATCGCGCGCTCGAGCGCGGCGTCGAGCGCCGCGTTGCCGGAGGATTGCACGAGGCGGACATTGACGACCGTCCCGTCCGGCAGCTGGTCGACGATGAATACCGCTTCCGGGTTCCCTTGCACACCCGGAGGGACGACGATGTTGCCGCGTACCTTGGCGCGGATCTGGTCGATGTAGGTGGCACGGGCCTGCTCGGAGGGGCCGCTGGGGGCGCCGCCGGCCGCAGGGGCAGAAGCGCTGCTTGGCGCCTTCGCGGGCGTGGCGGGGTTGGTGGTCTGCTGCCGCAGGCGCGCCTCGGCGAGCTTGGTGAAATCGTCGAGCGGCGGTTCTTTCTTCGGCTCGGGTTTCTTCGGTTCGGGTTTGGGTGGCTCTTTTTCCGGCTTGGGTGGCTCTTTCTTCGCCTCTTCCTTGGGCGGCTCTTTCTTGGGTTCGGGTTTTTTCGCCTCTTCCTTGAGGGCGATGTCGGGTTTGTCCGGGGCGGAAGGCTTGGGTTCGGGCTTGGGCGGCTCGGGCTTGGGCGGAGGCGCCGGCTTGGGAGGTTCCGGTTTCGGCTCGGGTTTCGGTTCCGGCTGCGGCTTGGGCGGCTCGGGGCGAGGTTCGGGCTTGGGTGGGGCGGGTTCCGGCTTGGGTTCAGGCTCGGGCTTGGGAGCCGGCTGCGGGCCTGGCGCGGGCTCCGGATTCTTGGCGAGCTGTGTGCGGGCGGCCTGCGGCGCGGCCACGAGGTCGACGAGCAAGGGTGAGGGCTCCCCGACCTTCCATTGCACCGAGAAGGCGATGAGGGCGAGGAGCAGCGCGTGCATGCCCAGCGCGAGGACCGCGGCGAGCAGCTTGCCCTGCTCGGGGCGGCGCGGCGGACGCACGGGCGAGCGGAGGAGAGGTTCTGCCATCGGAAGCCTCAGGGCGCGGTGGCGCCACCCGCCGGAGACTTGCGCGTACTGCTCGTCTGCAGGCTGATGCGGGTGTAGCCTTCATTGCGCAGCCGATCGAGCGTGTCCATGATTTTCTCGTAGGTGGCGCGCCGATCGCCCGCCACGACGACGGCGAGGTTCGGGTCTTTCGCCTTGAGCGCCTGCAGCTCGCGCAGCAGCGTGAGCGCATCGACGTTCTTCTCGGGCGCGGCGGGGTTGGGCTTGAGCGCGAGGCTACCGTCGGCGTGCACGATCACGATCGCCGCTTCCGACGGCGGCGAGGGCAGGTTGCCCACCGTGGGCAGCTCCACGTTGCCCAGCTGGATCATGGGGGCGGTGACCATGAAGATCACCAGCAGCACCAGCATCACGTCGATGTAGGGCACGACGTTCATCTGGTTCATCAGCTTGCGTTTGGCCATGGGATGCCTCCGGCCTCAGCGCAGCTGCCGTTGCAGCAGGTTCGTCAGCTCTTCCATGAAGGTCTCGATGCGCACCGACAGGCGCTCGATGTCGTGGGTGAAGTGGTTGTAGGCCACGGCCGCGGGAATGGCGGCGAAAAGGCCGATCGCCGTGGCGATGAGCGCCTCCGCGATGCCCGGAGCGACGTGCGACAGCGTGGCCGAAGTCATGTTCGCCAGGCCGCGGAAGGAGTTCATGATCCCCCAGACGGTGCCGAGCAGCCCGATGTAGGGCGCCACCGACCCGGTGGAGGCGAGGAAAGCCAGATGCGCCTCCAGTTCGTCCATTTCGCGCTGGTAGGCGGCGCGCATGGCGCGGCGCACGCTCTCGAGCGCGGCGGCCGAGTCGAGCGAACGGCTGCGCTGGCGCAGGAACTCGCGCCAGGCGGCGAGAAAGACCATCTCCATGGGGCCGGCGTGCTGCAGGCGCGACTCGGTGAGCCGGGCGAGCGTTTCCAGATCGCTGCCCTGCCAGAAGCTCGCCTCGAAGGCGTCGGTGCGCCGGCGCGCGTCGCGGATCTGGAAGATCTTGCGGAAGATCCAGTACCACGACATGACCGACAGCAGCGCGAGGATCAGCATGATGAGCTGGACCGGCACGCTCGCCTGCAGGACCAGATGGGTAAACGACAGATCGGTGGTGACGTTCATGGTCGGCGAAAGGATGGGGGTCAGGAAAGGAAGAGCCGTGCGCGCACGGCGGCGGGAAGGGCGACCGGTCGGCCGCGCTGCAGATCGACGCAGGCCACGGTGACTTCGGCGTCGAAGAGCGGCAGATCGCCGCGCAGCAGGCGCTGGGCGAAGACGACGGTGGTGCGCGTGGCCGAGACGGCGCGCGTCTCCAGCCGCAGCAGGTCGTCGAGCCGCGCCGGATGCCGGTAATGCGCCTGCAACCGGTGCACCACGAAGCCGATGCCGTGCTCGCGCATCAGTTCGTTTTGCGAAAATCCTAGCCCGCGCAGCAGCTCGGTGCGGCCGCGCTCGCAAAAGCGAAGATAATTGGCATAATAGACGAGGCCGGCGCAATCGGTGTCTTCGTAATAGACGCGGAGTTCGATCGCGTGGGACTCGGCAGGGGCGGAGGCGTCCATGGCCGGGCCATTATAGCGCATCCCTTGCCGAGTTCGACGCAGCGGGATACCGGGATTTGGGGTAGACTGGCAAACGCCCATACGATGGGGAGTGTGGTGATGGAGCACGAGCCCGACGATCCGTTTGCCTTCGAAGAGGACGCGCTAGCGGCCACGGCGCTCGCCGTCGAGGATCTCTTCCTGGGGCGAGACCCGGTTCAAGAGGTGGCCATGTACTGGGCTCGGGGCGACGAAGAGGCGGCCATCGCCACGCTCGAGCGCTTCCTTGCCGACAACGCCGCGCCGAAAGAGGCCTGGTGGGTCTTGTTCGACATGCTGCGCGCGCGCGGCGAGCGGCGCCGCTTCGAGGAGGCGGCGCTCGCTTACGCGCTGCGCTTCGACTGCTCCCCGCCGGCGCTCGCCCCGGCGGAAGAACGGATCCAGGCCGGGCCGCCGTTGCTGCTCCTGCCCGAGCGGCTCGATGCCGCAGCGATGTCTTCGCTGCAGGACAAGGCGCTGCGGCTGGCGAAAGTCAGCGGCTCGTTGCGTCTCGATGCCTCGCGCCTGCGCCTGATCGAACCGGCCGGCGCGGCGCTCTTTCTTGCCCTGATGAAAAAGCTCATCGACAAGGGGGTGCGGTTTCAGTGGCGTCGTCTCGACCTCGCCCTGAGCGCGATCGAGCGGGCGAGGTCCGCTGCGGCGGACGACCGGGCGCTGTGGGAGCTGGAGATCGTGTGGCGCACCGCCGCCGGCCAGTTGGACCGGGCCGAAGCGCTGGTGCTCGCGTTTGCCGAAACCTTCGAGGCGATTCCGCCGGTCTGGATGTCCGAGCCGGAGCGCGTCGGCTGTGAGACGGCGACGCAGCCGGAGGCGGAGCGAGAGAGCGCGCCGGCGTGCGGCGACCTGGTGCTCGAAGGGGATCTGGATGAGCGCTCCATCGGCGAAGTCGTCCAGGAAATCCTCGCCTTCGCCCGCGACCATGACTTGATCGTCCTCGACTGCGACGCGCTGCGCCGGGTCGATTTCGTGGCCGCCGGCATGCTCTACAATGCCTTCGCCGCCCTCAAGGGGCAGGGCAAGCAGGTGATCCTGCGCAACGTCAGCCAGGTGGTGAATGCCCTCTTCCAGGTGCTGAGCATGGAGCAGGTCGCCACCATCCAGACGAAAACCTACTAGCAACGAAGGAATTTCATGGAATCCTATCACGGCACCACCATCCTGTCGGTGCGCCGCGGCGCTTCGGTGGCGCTGGGCGGCGACGGTCAGGTCACTTTGGGCAACGTGGTCGTCAAGGCCACGGCGCGCAAGGTGCGCACGCTCTATCACGGCAAGGTGCTGGCCGGGTTTGCCGGCGCCACGGCCGATGCCTTCACCCTCTTCGAACGCTTCGAGGCCAAGCTCGAGAAGCACCAGGGGCACCTGCTGCGCGCCGCGGTCGAGCTCGCCAAGGACTGGCGCACCGACCGTATGCTGCGCCGGCTGGAGGCCATGCTCGCCGTGGCCGACCGGGAGCATTCGCTCATCCTCACCGGCAACGGCGACGTGCTCGAACCCGAGGAAGGGATCGTCGCCATCGGCTCGGGCGGGGCCTATGCCCAGGCCGCGGCCCAGGCGCTGCTGCGCCACACCCAGTTGCCGCCGCGCGACATCGTCGCCGAATCGCTGCGCATCGCCGGCGACCTGTGCATCTACACCAATCAAAACCACGTCATCGAGGTGCTGGAATGACGCCGCTCACCTGCCGCGAGATCGTCTCGGAACTGGACAAATACATCGTCGGCCAGCACGAGGCCAAGCGCGCCGTGGCCGTGGCGCTGAGAAACCGCTGGCGCCGCGCCCAGGTGCCCGAGCCGCTGCGCCACGAGATCACCCCCAAGAACATCCTCATGATCGGCCCCACCGGCGTGGGCAAGACCGAGATTGCGCGGCGGCTGGCGCGGCTTGCCAACGCGCCGTTCATCAAGATCGAGGCGACGAAATTCACCGAGGTCGGCTACGTCGGGCGCGACGTCGACACCATCATCCGCGATCTGGCCGAGATCGCCATGAAAGAGGCCAAGGAACGGGCCATGCGCCGGGTGCGCGACCGGGCGCGCGACGCGGCCGAGGACCGCATCCTCGACGTCCTGCTGCCGCCGGCGCGCTCCTTCGGCGAGGAGCCCGCACCCGCCGAGAGCGCCACGCGGCAGAAATTCCGCAAAATGCTGCGCGAAGGTCAGCTCGACGAGAAGGAGATCGAGATCGAACTTACCGCCCCCGCCCTGCGCGCCGAGATCTTCGGCCCGCCCGGCATGGAAGAGCTCACGCAGCAGCTGCAGGGGCTGTTCCAGAACCTGGGCAGCGGCAAGCGGCGCACGCGCAAGATGCGGGTGCGTGAGGCGATGGAGGCGCTCACCGAGGAAGAGGCGGCCAAGCTCGTCGACGACGAGGAGCTCAAGCAGGAAGCGCTCCAGGCGGTGGAGCAGAACGGCATCGTCTTTCTCGACGAGATCGACAAGATCGCCGCGCGTCAGGAAACTTCCGGCGCCGACGTCTCGCGCCAGGGGGTGCAGCGCGACCTGCTGCCGCTGGTGGAAGGCACCACCGTGGCCACCAAGTACGGCATGGTGCGCACCGATCACATCCTCTTCATCGCTTCGGGCGCGTTCCACCTGAGCAAGCCGAGCGACCTCATCCCCGAGCTGCAGGGCCGCTTCCCCATCCGGGTCGAGCTCGACAGCCTCACAGTGGACGACTTCGTGCGCATCCTCACCGAGACCGAGGCGAGCCTGGTGGAGCAGTACCGGGCGCTGCTGGCCACCGACGGGGTGGAACTCGAATTCTCCCCCGACGGTGTGCGGCGGATTGCCGAGATCGCCTGGGCAGTGAACGAGCGCGTCGAGAACATCGGCGCGCGGCGCCTCTACACCGTGATGGAGAAACTGCTCGAAGAGGTCTCCTTCCGCGCCGGCGGCGAGCCGCTGCCGCGCGTGCTCATCGATGCGGCCTACGTCGACGGGCGGCTGGCCGATCTGGCCGGCGACGAGGATCTCGCCCGCTACGTGCTCTGAGGCGCGGCCGTGCTCGCCCAGCGCCTCGTCGAGATCCTCTTTCCCCTCTTCGCCCTGGTGGCGCTGGGTTACGTCATCGGCAAGCGCCACCGCCCCGAGCTCTCGGGGGCGAACCGGCTCAACATGGACGTCTTCACGCCGGCGCTCGTCTTCGCCGCGCTCGCCGGCCGGCAGGTCGACGTCCTTGCCTATCTGCCGCTCGTGCTCGCCGCCCTCGTGCTCGTGCTCGGCTCGGGGGCGCTCGGCTGGTGGCTCGCGCATCGCCTGCAGGAGGACCCGCGCACGCTCGCACCGCCGATGATGTTCAACAACTGCGGCAACCTCGGCCTGCCGCTCGCGCTGCTCACCTTCGGCGAGCAGGCCCTGGCGCCGATGGTGGTGCTCTTCATCGTCAGCAACCTGCTGCACTTCAGCCTGGGCGTGTGGTTGCTCGATCGCCGCGCCCGCCTCTCCCATCTCTGGCGCGTGCCCTCGGTGCTCGCCGCCGTCGCCGGGCTCGCCGTGGGCGCGGCCGGCTGGACGGTGTGGCCGCCGCTACTCACCACCCTCAAGATGCTGGGCGACATCTCCATTCCGCTCATGCTCTTCGGCCTGGGCGTGCGTCTGGCCGAGACCCCCATCCGCGCCTGGCGCCTGGGCGTTATCGTCGCCCTGGCCCGCCCCTTGTCGGGCATGGCGCTTGCCGCGGCGATGATCGGCCTCTACCAGTTGATGGACGGCGCCTGGCGCCTCGAGCCTCTCCAGGCGGCGCTGCTGCTGCTCTTCGGCGCCCTGCCGCCGGCGGTGCTCAACTACCTCTTCGCCGAGCGCTACGGCCAGGAGCCGGACAAGGTCGCCTCCATCGTGCTGGTGGGCAACCTCGCCTCTGTGGCGTTTTTACCACTGGCGCTGGCGGCGGTGCTGGCGTATGGGATATAATGACAAAAACAAAATGATTCCGACCCCGGCGCGAATGAGACCCGCCCCCTTTTCTTCGTCGTAGAGGAGATGCCGCCATGCCGATCGCAGACATCGTCGCCCAGAAAAAAGAAGCCGCCATCCAGGAGATCGTCACCAAACAGCAGGCCAAGGACCAGCTGGAAGATCAGGCGCACACCCTGGTGGCCACCACCAATGCCACCAATACCGTGCTCACCGCCTATCTGGCCTATACGGGTTTGCCGCCGAGCCAGCCCGATCTGACTACCTGGGTCGATTTCTTGGTCAAAGGCGGCTCGACCACGACACTCATCGCTACGCTGGCCAAGAACCCGGCCTATCTCGCCAATACGGCTGGCAGTGCCGTCAACGCGGTGCAATATGCGTTTCACAACCTCTTCGGACGGGAGGCCAATGCGGGGGATCTCGCCTACTGGTTGCCGCTGGCAACGAATCCCAGCTTTCCCATGAAGCTTGCCGCCGCGGCTTCGCCGGCTGACGCCTGGGCGCTCGCACAGCGCGTTCAGTTCCTCGATGGCGTCGACGGTTTGCTCGGCAGTGACGATCCGACGGCCGTGCAATACCGCGGCGCCCTGGCGTATACCTTGTCAAAAATCCATTTCGGCGGTGAGACGGCCGAGCAGGCCCTGGTCGATTTCAACCACCTGCTCGATCCGAACGCTCAGACCTTGCTCGAACAGCTCAATGCGCCTTATATCGCGCAACAGCAAACGCTTGCGCTCGACCTCGCCTTCCTTGCCTATCTCCGCCGTCCTCCTACCATGCCTACCGCCGAGGGAAACACGGGTACTCCCGGAACCGGCGGGACGGGTGATACCGCGGCTGCCGCTACCGACGAATACACCATCTGGACCACCCATCTCAAGCAGGCGAACGGCAATCCCGATGTCCTCCTGCAGACGCTTGCTTCCAGTTCCGAGTTTGCCCAAATTTACAGCGCAGTGGGTGGTGACCTCTCCAAGTCGATCGACGACCTCTACCATTTCCTTTTCGGCCGTGCCGCGTCCGCGGATGAGATCGCTAATTGGGTCGGCTGGGTCAATGCCAACCCTACCAAAAACTACCTGCTTCCCTGGCAGATCGCCGTCTCCGCTAGCGGCACCGATTACGCCTCCTTGCAGCAGAAGCTCCTGGTCGTGGAAGATCTCAAGCAGATCGAGCAGAGCAAAGGGCTCGATGCCTCCGATCCGCACATCAAGCCCATCGTGATGCAGCTCCTGGGCGAAGTATCCGCTTACCCCGACGGCAAGACGGCGCAGGAAGTGATCCAGGACATCGACCTCTCCCTCGGCTACGGGACGAAACCAACGCCTCCCGAAATTACCTCGGTGATGCGTGTCGGTGATACCCTTTCGATTACCTTCGATCAGGCCATCGACTGGAACTACCTCGACAAGAACCATGACGGCAAGCTCGCCATCGGTTCGGAGCTCATCGTCGGAGCCAAAGGGGTGTGGGAAGCGCCGGAAGGAGCTAGCGGGGGCAAAACCATCGCCATGACCAACCCCCTGGGCAGCAGCCCAACGGCCGTCGTCTCCGTAGATGACCAAGGCAAAATCCTGCCTAACAGCCAGCTCGTCATCAAGATGAGTTCGGATGCCGACCTGGTACATGCCTATACCTACACTCCACCGACGTCGGGAAGCGGAACGGGAACGTCAAGCGAATCCATCACGGAAATCCCGACGCTCACCGAAGTCGTCGTCATCGGCATCAAGGATCTCGACGGGCAGATCGGTGATGCAGCCATGAGTTTGTGAGCCTCCCCTTCGGCATGGCCTCTTCTTCTTCACGTTTGGCCGATCACTCCGACGACGCGGAGCGGGCGAAGGCGCAGCGCCTCGGCGAGCGCCTCGTCGCCTGCGGCAAGCTCACGCCGGCCGACCTCGAGCGGGCGCTGGAAGCGCAGCAGCAGCTTGGTGGCATGCTTGGGCAGGTGCTGGTGCGGCTCGGGCTCGTCGCCGAGCTCGACGTCGCCCAGGTGCTGGCCGAGCAGCTCGGCGTCGAGCTCGTGCGGCGCGAGGCTTTTCCGGCCACGGCACCTGCGCTCGGCCGCCTCAATCCGTCCTTTCTCATCGCCAACCGTGTCCTGCCGCTCGGGCCGGTGGAGGAGACCGAACGCTTTGCCGCCGCCGTGCCGCAGGATACCCGGCTCGCGCACGCCTTGCGGCTCGCCTTGGGGCGACCGGTGCGGCTGTGTCTGGGGCTGGAGAGCGAGATCGAGGCCACGCTCGAAGCCTGGTTCCTCGCCCCCGAAGAAGAAGGTGAAACCGGGGGGGTAGGGGACGGCGAGGCGGTGAGCGAGTTCGTCGAGCACCTGCGCGACCTCGCCTCCGAAGCGCCCGTCATCCAGCGCGTCAATCAACTCTTTGCCCGCGCCGTCGAGCTCGGCGCTTCCGACATCCACATCGAGCCCTTCGAAGACGCTTTCGTCGTGCGCTGCCGCGTCGATGGGGTGCTGCGCGTCATCGACGAGCCGCCGCGCGAACTCGCCCCGGCCATCGTCTCGCGCATCAAGCTGCTGTCGCGCCTCAACATCGCCGAGCGCCGCCTTCCCCAAGACGGTCGCATGAAAATCCGCGTCCATGGCCACGAGCTGGACGTGCGTGTCTCCACGGTGCCCACCGCCCACGGCGAGAGCGTCGTCATGCGGCTGCTCGAGCGCAACCTCGCCCTCCTCGCGCTCGACGCCCTTGGTTTCGAGGAAGACATCCTCGCCCAGGTACGCGCGCTCCTGGGCATGCCACATGGCATCTTCCTCGTTACCGGTCCCACCGGCTCGGGCAAGACCACCACCCTGTATGCCGCCCTGCGCGCGCTCGATGCCACCGAGCTCAAGATCCTGACCGTCGAGGATCCCGTCGAATATCAAATCCCCTGGATCAACCAGGTCCAGGTACAGCCCCAGATCGACCTCACCTTTGCCAACGTGCTGCGCTCCTTTTTGCGTCAAGACCCGGACGTGATCATGGTGGGCGAGATGCGCGACGGCGAAACCGCCCAGATCGCCGTGCAGGCAGCCCTCACGGGTCACCTCGTTCTCTCCACCCTGCACACCAACACCGCCGCCGGTGCCGTGGTGCGCCTGCACGACATGGGCGTGGAGCGCTACCTCATCACCTCCTCGGTCATCGGCATCATGGCACAGCGCCTCGTGCGCGCCCTGTGCCCTGCCTGCCGCGCGCCCGTGCCGCCCGAACGTCGGCAGGCCGTGGCCGATGCCCTCGGTCTGCCGCTACCCGGCGATGCCACCCTCTTCGAACCCGTCGGCTGTCCTGTTTGCCGTGGCAGCGGCTACCGCGGCCGGCGCGCCATCCACGAACTCCTCGTGCTCGATCGCGCCGTCAAGCAGGCCATCCTGGCCGGGGCCGATGCCGACGCCATCGACGCCGCCGCCGTGGGTAAGCGTTCCCTGTTGCAGGACGGCGCGCGCAAGGTCTTTCGCGGCATCACCAGCGCCGAAGAAGTCCTGCGCGTGGCCCGTGCCCAAGACTGACCCCCTATGAGCGAATACGAATACCGCGCCATGGCCCGCGACGGCACGGCCCGCGCTGGGCGCATCCAGGCCGAGCGCCCCGAAGATGCCCGCCTGCGTCTGCAGCTGCAGGGGCTCACCGTGCTCGAGCTGCGCGAACCCGGCTCGGCCGCCGCTACGCCAGAAGGCGAGCGCCCCTTGCGCCTCACGCCGACGCAGATCCTCGACTTCAGCCGCGAGCTGTGGCGCCTGGTGCGCGCCGGCCTCGCGCTCGACCGGGCCTTGCGCGTGCTCACCGAGATGTACCCCGAAGGCGGCGAGCTGCACCGCTTCGCCACCGCCGTAGCCCAAGGCTTGCGCGGCGGGAAATCCCTCACTCAGGCGCTCGCCCCCTACGAATCCCTCCTCGGTAGCCTCTATCTGGCACTGCTGCGCGCCGGCGAAGCCTCTGGCCGGCTGGATGAGGCGCTCGCCGACATCGTCCGCCACCTCGAAGCCGGCGAGCGCCTGCGCGCGAGCATCGCCTCCGCCCTCATCTATCCCGCCATCCTCGTCGTCGTCGCCATCGCTTCCATCGTGCTGATGCTCGCCTTCGTCGTGCCCCAGTTCGAGAAGCTCTTCGAAGACCTGGGCGAGGCCCTGCCGCTACTCACCCGCGCCGTAGTCGCTCTGGGGCATTTCTTCCAGCGCGCCTGGTATCTCGTCTTCGCCGGCGCCGTCTTCATCGTCTGGGCCGTCGACCGCTGGCGCCGCAGCCCCGGTGGCGCCCGGCGCTGGGATGAACTCACGCTGCGCTTGCCGCTTCTCGGACGCATCCGCTATCATCTCGAACTCGCGCGCTACTTCCAAACCTTCGGTACCCTGCTCGGACGTGGCGTACCCATGCTGCAGGCTGCGGGTATCGCCCGCGAAACCTTGGGGAACCTGGTCCTGCGTGAGCGCGTCGAACCCATTGCCGACGCGCTGAAGCGCGGCGAACGCCTCAGCCTCGTGATGGGGCGCCTGTGGCCCGACGATCGCGCCCTGCAGCAGATCCTGCGCGTGGGCGACGAAACCGGGCGGCTCGCCGAGGCCATGACCGAACTCGCCCAGCGCTATGAGGAAGACGCGCAGCAGCGCATCAAGCGCGCCCTCACGCTGCTCGAACCCGCCATCATCGTCACGCTGGGGGCCGTCGTCGCCGTCATCATCATCGCCGTGCTCACCGGCATTCTGTCGGTCAACCAACTCGCTGTGTGACACCGTACGGAGATCGTTTCATGCCATTGCTCGAAGCCCGCTTTCCTCGCCGCCAGGGCGGTTTCACCCTCATCGAACTGCTCGTCGTCCTTGCCATCCTCGCCCTGCTCGCCGGCCTCGTCGGCCCGCGCGTGCTCGACCAGCTCGGTGGCGCCAAATCCAAGACCGCCGCGCTGCAGATCCACGAAATCGAGCAGGCGCTCGACCTCTACAAGCTCGACGTCGGCCGCTACCCCTCGGATCAGGAAGGGCTCGACGCCCTGGTGAAGAAACCCGCCAGCGCCAATGGGTGGAACGGTCCCTACCTCAAAAAGGGCCTGCCCAACGACCCTTGGGGTCGCCCCTATCTCTACAAAAATCCCGGCCGGCACGGCAGCCCCGATGTCTACTCGCTCGGCGCCGACGGCAAGGCCGGAGGCGAGGGCGAAGACGCCGACATCTACAACGACTGATCGGGAGCGGAGCGCCGCCGTGCGCCGCGATCACGGCTTCACCCTCATCGAGCTCATCGTCGTGCTCGCCATCGCCGGTCTCGCGCTGGGGGTCGCCGTGCTCGCCCTGCCCAAGGTGCTCGAGCGCGCCCGCTACCACGACAGCGTTGCCCAAGTGCGCGCGCTCCTCGCCCAGGGGCGGCTCGAAGCCATGCGCCTCGGCCGCCCCCTCACGCTGCGCTACGATCCCAACGCCCGCCGTCTCTGGCTCGACACCGGCGCGGCATTCGAGCTTCCCGAAGGCGTCGAGGCCGACTGGGTCGTCGCCGAGAGTGAAGATACCCGTCGCGGGCTTGCCGCCATCACCTTTCGTCCCGACGGCAGCAACACCGGCGGCACCGTCACGCTCGGCGTTCCTGCGCGCCGCATCGCCCTGCGCCTCGACTGGCTCTTCGGGCGCATCGACGAATTTCCCGTGCCCGAGGCCCCATGAGGTCGCGCCGCGCCGGATTCACCCTGCTCGAAGTGCTCGTGGCGCTCGCCATCGCTGCCATGGCCTTCGCCGCCCTCTATCGCGGCACCGGGCAGTCCCTCTACGGGCTCGAACGCAGCCGGCTCAAGGCGCAAGCCGCCATGCTCGGCCAGTCGCTGCTCGCCGGTGCCACTTGGGCGGACGACCTCGTCCCGCTCTCCACCGGTGAGGACGGCCCGCTGCGCTGGCAGATCCGTTTTTCCCCTTCGACCATGCAGCCGGAAGCGACCGACGCCGCCGCGCCCGTCGCCCCCGTCGCGGTGACGCAAGTCCATCTCGCCGTATATGCCCGGGGCGAGGATCTCCCCCTGTGGGAAATTGAACTCCCCCTGCTCAACCGATCACAGTCCCGATGATGCCCCGCCCGCGCAGCGCCGGTTTCACCCTGGTCGAACTCCTCATCGCCCTGGCGCTCACCGCGCTCGTGCTCGCCGCCGCCTTCGCCGCCTTCGGTCTCATCGGCCGCAGCACCGATACCGCCACCCTCCTGCGCGACCGCAGCGAGCGCATGATGCTCGTCGAACGCTTTTTGCGCGACAAACTCGAAGGCATGCGCCAGGTGAAGCGGTTCGACAACGGCCGACCCGTCGTTTTCTTCTCCGGCAACTCGGCCGGGCTGCTCTGGGTCGCCCCCTTGCCCGAGCGCCCAGTGGGCGGCGGCCTGCACGTTTTGCGTCTCGGCCCCGAGCGCTACCCCGACGGGCGGACCGACTGGGTGCTCGAAATCCTCCCTTTTCAGGGGGCTTATACTACTTTCGATTGGCCCGCCGCCGAGCGGATCGTCCTTCTAGAAAACCTCTCCACCCTGCGCTGGCAGTATTTCGACAACCGCACCGGCCAATGGCTCGACGAATGGACCGACCCCGCCTTCTACCCCGGTCGCCTTCGCCTCTTCCTCGGCGCGGAAGGGCAGGAGTGGCCCGTCCTCGTCTTCGCCCTGGATCACGTCCGATGAGCTCCCCCCGCGCAGCCGGTCTCGCGCTGCCCGCCGTGCTTTGGCTCGTGGTCGCGCTCTCCCTCACGCTGCTCGGCCTCACCCTCCAGACCCGGCAGCAGATCGATTTCACCCGCTGGTACCTCGACCAGACCGAAGCGCGGTTGCGGCTCGATGCCGCCCTCTCGCTCACCGCCCAGGCGCTCACCACGGACCCGCGGCTGGGCGAGCGCTACACCCGCCTGCAGTGGCGCATCGGCGAAGACTCGGTGCTCGTCGCCATCACCTCGGCCAACGGTCTCGTCAATCTCAACGTGGCCGATGAAATCGTCCTGCAGACCCTGCTCGCCCGCGTGGGCGGCCTCGCTCCGGCCGATGCCGCCATCCTTGCCTGTCGCATCCGCGACTGGATCGACCCGGACGATCTCCCCTCCTGCCCGGGCGGAGCCGAGGCGGCGCAGTATCTGGCCGCCGGCTGGCCCTCGCTGCCGCGCAACGGCCCCATGGACGACCCTTCCGACCTCCTCGCCGTGCTCGGCTTCGATCGCTCCGTCTACGATAAAATCAAAAATTTCATCGGAAGGGAAGGGCGCAATCTCATCGACGTGCGCGCCGCCCCACCCGATCTCCTCGACGCCTTCACCGGCGAGCCGAACGCCCATGAACGGATCCGCGCGATGATCGAAACCAACCAGGACCCCGTCACCCTCGGCGTGCTCGATCCCGCCGTCTTCGCGCCGCTGTCGCAGCGCAACGAATCGCTGCGCTACCGTCTACAGGCAGAGCTGCATACCGCCGATGGGCGTCGTTGGCGCCGTACTGTCTGGATCGACCGCAACGCTCGACCCGATACCCTCACACCCTGGACCACCGAAACCGTCGATCCGGTCGAGCTCCTCCCCCCAGACGGAGTTCCCCCCGCATGAGCACCCCCAGGCACGCCGTGCTCGCCCGTCTCGCCGTCGAGTTCGACCGCTGGCGCTGGTCGCTGGGAGAATGGCGCCTCGAACTCGAGGAGCGCGGCTGGTGGCGCCGCCGCCCCGCCATCCTGAGCCTTGCCGACGGTTCCTGCCGGCGTCTTCTCGGCCGACGCCTCTTTGCCGTACCGCCGTCCGCCGCGCTGCCCGTCGACGGGCTGCTGCTCGATGCCGACGAATACGTCGGCGGCACCGCCGTGCTTCCGCCCCTGCCGCTGCGCGAGATCCCTTCTGCCGCCCGCGCCCTCGTCGCCCAGCAGGCCCCTTTCCTGCCCGAAGACCTCCGCGCCGGCTGGTGTCTTGCCGCCGCGCCCGAAGGCTGGCGACTCGACTGGTACGCCACCGATGCCGCGATTCTCGCGCGCCGCCGGGCCGGGCGCGCGCTGCCCGCCTGGTTTTGCGAAGGCGAGACCGCCGTGCCGCTCTTCGACGAGGCGCATCTTGCCTGGCACCGCTCCCGCCGCCGCGAAGATGCGGCCATGGTCGCCGCGCTCGGCGCCGCCGCAGCCTTGACGCTCGCCGTCGCGGTCACGCCACTCGCGCAGCAGCGCCTGGCCGTGGTCCGCGCCCAAATCGCCGCCGTGGAGGCCCAGCGCCGCGCCGAGCCGGCCCAGCAGGCCCTGGCCGCCCTGCGCGATACCGCCCAGACCGCCCAATCCCTGCAGCACCTGCTCGAGCGGCGCGTCGACCTCGGCCTCGTGCTCGATCGCCTCGCCGCCATCCTGCCCGACGGTGCCTGGCTCGACCGCTTCGAATACTCCGGCGACACCGTCCGCATCAGCGGTCTCGCCCCGGACGTCGCCGCCCTCATGGCCGATCTCGGCAAGGACCCCCACGTCCGCGACGTGCGCACCCCCATCGCCACCACGCGCGATCCCGCCACGGGCAAGGAACGCTTCAGCATCGAGCTGCGCTGGCTCGCGCATCCCGACGAGGTCGCCCCATGATCGCCCCCATCGCCCGCCGTTACCTCCTCGGCACGCTCGCCGCGTTTCTGCTGCTCGCGGCGGCGCTCGCGGCCGCCTATGCCTGGAACTGGCAGCGCTACCGCAGCGTCCTGGAGCGCGTCGAACCCCGCCTTGCCCGCCTGCTCGGGCTCGATCTCGCTCGCGAGCAAATCGAGGCCGCGCTCGCCGCCGCCCGCAGCCAGATCGCCCCCTGGCTGCATCCCGGCGAGGGCGACCCGGAAACCCGCCTGCGTCAGCTCGTGCGCCAGCTCGCCGATCGCAGCGCGCTCGCCACCGTGTCCCTGCAGACCGTCGCCGCCCGCCAAGGCGAAGCGATTCCCTCGGTGCGCATCACGCTCACCGTCACCGGCGCCTGGCCCCAGGTGCTCGACCTTTTGCGCGCCCTCTACGATCAGCGCCCGCTGCTGCTCGTCGAATCCACGCTGCTCATGCGCGAAGGCGGCACGCCCGAGGCTGCCGCGCAGAACGTCCGCCTCACCGTCCAGCTCCTCGCGCCGCTCGCCGGAGGGGCGTCATGACCGCCCGCTGGCTCCTGTGGCCGGCGCTCGACGCCACGCTCCTTGCGTTGCTCGCCCTGCTGTGGTGGCAGCCGCCCGTGCGCTGGGCGCCGCCCGAACCGGCGCTGCCGGCCATCGATGAAGTCCGTCTCGTGGCCGATGCCGCCCCGGCGAGCGCCGCCGCCGCCGCGCGCGCCCGGCCGCTCTTCTGGTCCTCGCGCCGCCCGCCGCCTCCGTCCGAGGCGGGTTCGGCCCAGGCCTTGCCGCTCGCGCAGGCCAAGCTTCTTGCCGTGCTCGAAGGCGATGCCCAGCGCATCGCCATCGTGCGATTCCCCGACGGTCACACCGCCCGCATCGCTACCAAGCCCGGCGCCGACGGCTGGCGGCTCGCCGCCTTCGACGGCCGCACCGCCCGGTTCGAGCGCCCCGGTGGCGGCAGCGTGTCGCTGCGCCTCGAAGCCGCCCCCGCCGCTGCCGCCAAACCTCCCGCCAAGGCCGTGGCCCCCGCGTCGCAAGCCAAACCCGCATCCTCCAAGGACAAGCCATGAAGCAACGCCTGCGCCTGCTCCCTTCGCTCGCGCTCCTCGCCCTGCTGCTCGGCGGCTGCGCCAGCCTCACTGCCCAGCGGCCCAATCCGCCGCCGTTTACCTTCCCTGAGGAAGGCTCGGCCACGCCGCTGCGCGGCGCCACCGAACCCCAACCCGCCCCGGCTCCCGCTTCCGAGCCGCAGGAGCCGCGCCTCTACCCCGGCAACGACCGCGTCGTCAAGCTCGCCCCCGCGCCCAAGCCCGACCCCGTGCTGCAGCAGGGCGACGCCGTCAGCCTCAACTTCGAGAACGCCCCGCTGGGCGAGGTCGTCCACGCCCTGCTCGGCGACCTCCTCAAGCTCAACTACACCATCGACCAGGGCGCCGACGTCACCGTCAGCCTGCGCACGCAGAAACCCCTGCCGCGTGCCCAGGTGCTCGACGTACTCGATACGCTCCTGCTGCCGCACGGCCTCACCCTGGTTCGCGACCCGGCCGGCGTGTATCACGTCACCGCCCGCGATGGCGTCAAGGGGAGCCTTCCCGTGGTCGGTTCCGGCCAGGAAAAAGCCCTCCCCGGTGCCGGCGTGCTCGTCGCCCCGCTCAAGTACATCGGCGCGGCCGAAATGGCCAAGGTCCTCGAACCGCTCGCTCCCGAAGGCGCGCTCGTGCGCGTCGACACCGTGCGCAACCTCCTCGTGCTGCAAGGCTCCAAGGCCCAGCTCGAAGGCTGGATGCAGATCATCGACACCTTCGACGTCGACTTCCTCGCCGGCCTCTCCGTTGGCGTCTTCCCCCTCGAACACGCCAGCGTCGCCGAAGTCAAGGATGCCGTGGCCCTCATGCTCGGCCAGCAGGCCCTCGCGGGCGGCGCCGATGCCAAGGGCGGTGTGGCGGGGGCTGCCGCTGCGGGCGGCAATGCCCCCGGCGGGGCGGACGCCTCTCCCTTGTCGGGCTTGGTCAAGGTCCTGCCCATCGAGCGGCTCAACGCGCTGCTGGTGGTTACCTCCCGCCGCCACTACCTCGATCTCGTGCGCGACTGGCTCGCCCGGCTCGACCGTCCGGCGGACAACGAACTCGAACCGCGCCTCTTCGTCTACCCCGTGCAGAACGCCTCCGCCGTGCACCTCGCCGAGCTCCTCAACGGCCTCTTCGGCGCGGCGGGGCAGGGCGGGGCGGCCAAGACGAGCGGCGTCGCCCCCGGGCTCGCTCCCACCCGCATCGGCGGCACCGGCATGATGGCGGCGAACACGCTGGGAGGCACGAGCGGCACGACCGCTTCCTCGTCCTCGAGCTCCGGCACCACGCCCACCCTCGGCGCCCAGGCCGTGCAACCCGCCGGCACGGCGCCTGGGCGCGAGGCCGCCCAGACCAGCGTGAGCCAGCTCGAAGGCAACGTGCGCGTGGTGGCCGACGAAAAGCGCAACGCCCTCATCATCCGCGCCCCGCGCAAGGAATACCGCCGCATCGAGGCGGCGCTGCGCGAACTCGACAAGGCCCAGACCCAGGTGCTGATCGAAGCGAGCATCGTCGAGGTCACCCTCACCGACAACCTCAAATACGGCCTCGAGTGGTACCTGCAAAACGGCCTCGGTGGCGGGCGCACCGGCACCGCCCAGTTCAACATGCGATCCTCCGGCGACATCGGCCCCACCCAGCCCGGATTTTCCTACACCATCACCAACAGCGCCGGCGTGGTGCGCGCCGCGCTCAATGCGCTCGCCGACAAGTCGCTCCTGCGCGTGCTCTCCAACCCGTCGCTCTTGGTGCTCGACAACCACACCGCCGTCATCCAGGTCGGGCAGCAGCAGCCGATCAAGAACGCCACCACCGTCTCCAGCCAGGATCTCGTCACCGAATCCATCACCTACAAGGACACCGGCGTGATGCTCTCCGTCACCCCTTCCGTCAATGCCGGGGGGCTGGTGACCATGGACATCGTGCAGCAGGTCACCGACGTGGGCGAGGTCGATGCCGCCACCGGCCAGCGCAGCTTCATGAACCGCCAAATCCAGAGCCGCGTGGCCGTGCGCTCGGGCGAATCCATCGTGCTCGGCGGCCTCATCCGCGACAACGAATCGAACGGCCGCAGCGGCGTGCCCGTGCTCGCCGACCTGCCGGTGATCGGCGCGCTCTTCTCCACCACCAACGACACCCGCCAGCGCACCGAGCTCCTCGTGCTCCTCACCCCGCGGGCGCTGGAGAACGACGACGCCCTGCGCCAGGCGAGCCAGGAGATGCGCGAGCGCATGCGCGGCATCGCCGTCGACGTGCGCGCGCGCGAGCGCGACGGCGGGCAGAGCGCTGCTCCGTCGTCCCCACCACCAACCCAACCCGTCAAGGAGGTCCCATGAGCACCCTGTCGTTCCGTCCCCTGCGCCGCACCGTGCTGGCCGCAGCCGTCCTGCTGTTTGCCGGCTGCGCGGGCATCCCATCCGCCCCCGAGCCGGGTTCGGATGCCGACCGCGCCCAGCTCCTCGAGCGCGCCCGCGCCTACTGGGCCGCCATCCAGGCCAACGACCGCGTCACCGCCTGGAGCTACGAGGAAATCTCGCTCGATCCACGCTGGACCCTGCAAGCCTATCTCAAGCGCGGCGGCATCGTCTTCGACGAAGTCGAGGTGCTGGCGGTGGAACGCATCGAAGGCGACACCGCAGTGGTGCGCGTGCGGCAGAAGTATTCCCTGCCGCAGATCCATCTAAAAGGCAAGGAGGCGACGCTGGACGACCAGTGGAAGCGCATCGACGGGCGCTGGTACCACGCCGAAAAGCGCAGCGTGATGTTCGGCGACTGAGCCTTTTCCTTCTGTTGCAGCGGCGCAACAGGTGGGGGTCACGAGAATCGCGCGAATGCTTGCGAATTTTTTCGACCTGCTTTATAGTTCGTACAACCCGAGACGTCATGAACGGCCGGGTTGCTCTTCCCGCCAATGGGTTTTTGTTTTTATCATCCTTAAAGGAGTGGCAAGATGAAGAAAATCGCGATCGCGGCCGCAGTGACGGCGGCTCTCTCGGCCGGCGTGGCCCAGGCTTACACCGTGGGTACCTTCTCCAACGGTTTCGTGGTGCCCCATGCCGTTCACAATGGTTCCTCCTATGACACGGCGGTAGGGATCACCTCTCTGAAACCGGTCGTGGTTTATTGGACGTTTTTCGACAAAAATTCCGGGCATCAGAAGGATGGTTGCATCGATATGACGGCAAACGACTTCGCGTCGTTCACTTTGTCTGACCCGAAGAATATGGTGCCTGCCAATATGGACGGCTATCTGCTCTTCGTGGCCGCTAAAAATGATGATGGGAAGCTAAATTGCAAAGCCAATCCTACTTTGAGTGATTTTACTTACGGTGCGATCTCCGCTAACGCCTTCCAGGTCGATCTCGCTAACCACGATGTGGCTTTCGTCCCGGTCATCGATGGTCCCGTGCAGCTAAAGTCTGGCACTACGCTTGGATATATTTCCAGTGCTGACGCTCTGCAGTCTGTCGGTGGGGCGATGCATGCTGGTGGTGCTGATGCTGGGAGTAAGGTATATATGCGCTATTTCATCGACGGCAAGCCTGGCGGCGACGATACCACGGTCGTCGTGTGGTCGTCCGGTGATCACTCTGGCACGAATATTGCCTTTGCGTACGATACCGAGCAGAATCCCACCGGGTCGTTCAACCTCGAGATGAAGAATACTGAACTCGATCTGATTAATGTGGAAGATCTCAATCTCCCGTCGTCTTACACCGACGGTTTCATTACCTGGACGCCAACCACTGATGCGGGGGACGTGTTTGTTTACAGCGTCGTCAGTTCGCCCGCCTTCGGCGCGGTGCAGACCCTGCTCGGCGCGTATGGTAAGTAACCGTTTGCGTTCCAAGCGGTCTTGACCGAAAAAGGCGCCGCAAGGCGCCTTTTTCGTATCCCTCGCCGAGGAGCATCGCCGTGCGTTACTCGACCGGTTTCTTCATTCCTTTGCTGTTGCTGGCTGCCTGCGCCCAGGAGCCGCCGGTGCCGTCTGCGGCGTCCTCGCCGGGGGCGACCGAGACGATGCATCGCGTGCTGGAAGCCGACCAGCGATCGATCTGGGGCGGGGACGTGCGCTGCGACGCATCGTCCTGCCTGCTCGCCGCCGTGCTGCATACAAAGGGCGCCGTGGCCGTGTGGCGTTTCGCGGGCCGGGCGCCAGTGCGCGTGGCCGAAGCGGGCACGAACTATCATCCCGACCACGCCCGCTGGCTGGCCGACGGGCGCCTGGCGGTGGCGGTGGAGGCGGGCGCCAGCATCGACGTCTTCCGCCTGCAGGGCGATGCCCTGCTGCGGGAGCAGCAGGTGCCGGTGGGCTTCCCGCCGCGGGCCGTGATCGCGGCGGACTTCGACGGCGACGGCCGAGAGGATCTGATCGCCGCCCCTTACTCTGGCAAGGCGCTCTCCTGGATGCCGGGGCGCGCGGACGGCGCCTTTGCCGCCGGCACGCCGATCCCTTCCTGCGCTACGCCCTGGCACGTGAAACTTCTGCCCGGCGCGGAGCGCCCCGGCCTCATCGCCGGCTGCCTCGACGACAAGACCCTCACCGTCTGGGACAACCTCGGTGGCGGGCGCCTGGTGCCTCGCACCGTGCTGCGCTTCGACCCTGTGCCGCGCGATGTGGCCGTCTCTCCCGACGGGCGCACGGCCTGGGTGGCGCTCGAGCTCGGCGGCCATGGGGCAAAAGTAGACCTCTCCCGCACGCCGCCGGCCGTGACGCCGGTGCCGGCCCCTTCCAGGGGCTACGTGGCGGTGGATTTGATGTCCGACGGTACCCTCGTCTGGGGCGAGGATCGCCGGGTGATCCTGCAGCGCATGGCGGCGGACGGTACGGTGGAGACGCGCATGCTTCCCGTCTCGGGCTTTGCCACGCCGCTGCAGGTGGCCGACCTCGACCGTGACGGCGTGGAGGATCTCGTGGTCTATAATTCGACCGGCAAGGGGGTCGATGTCTGGTTCGGCCCTCTGTGGGAACAGGCCCATCCCTTACCGATCGAGGACAAGAAATGATGCGTTATTGGCACCGGCTATTGCCGGCAGTCGTTCTTTTCGCACTCTGGCTCGTGGGGCCGCTCGCCGCCGTGGCGGCGGAGGGTGTGCCGACGGTGCTCGCGCACATCGGTCAGGATGAAACGGTGACGGTCGATGACGTCGAGCGCTATGTCGCCCGCCGCCTCGACGCCCGCGCCCTCCTCGGTACCGAGGAGGGACTCGGGCGCCTGGTGGACGAGATGGTGTTCACCCGGCTCCTCGTGCGCGAGGGGCAAGCCCGAGGCGTGGAGCGTAAGAGCTCCGCCGACGAGCGCTTCGACGACGTCTACGCGCTGGCCGTCTTCAACACGCTGGCCCCGGCGTGCGAGAAGCCCAAGGACGAGGCCGAGGCCAAGGCCTATTACGAGCAGCATCCCGAGGCCTTCCAGGTTCCGCCGCGCGCCCGCGTCGCCCGCATCGCCCTGAAAGTCGACGACAAGGTGGGCGATGAACCGGCTTTCGGTTGGCTCCTGATGCAGGCGACCGCGATCGCCTCCGGTAGCAAGCGTTTCGAGGATGCGCTCGCCGACGCCCAGAAGGTGCGCCCGAACGAGCGCATGGGAGACCTCGGCTTCATCGAGCTCTCCGACCGTGCCCCCATCGTCAAGGCGATCGCCTCGGCCAAGGCGGGCGACCTGGTGGGACCCTATCGCGACGGTGACTACGTCTATCTTTTCAAAGTGCTGGAAAAACGCGAGGCCCAGCGCCTACCCTGGGAGCAGGTGCGCGTCCATGCGGCCACCCGTGCCGTCGAATACTGCCGCGAGCAGGCCCGCACCAAGGTGCACGACGAGCTCTTCGCCCGCTACCAGGTGCGACTGGAAGAAGATGCCATCCGGCAGGCAGCCAACCCGCTCGCCCGCGCCCAGCGCCCGCAGGGGCCGGACATCACGCGCTGAGGCTGGAATAGGTGGGTTTGCACCGGTGCTGATCGCGCGCCAGGCATCACTCTCGGCGCAGTTGCGTCTTTGCCATGAGCAACGGAACGAGTGCGTCGGCCGCTCGGCGTGTGCCTTCTAGACTGAGGTGATTGTCGTCGAGATAGAGTAACCTTCCTTTCTCGTCGGCAAGCCGGCAGTGCGTGTCGTCGCAGAACAGGGGGGAGAGGTCGAAGAGTTCGAGTCGAGGAAATTCGCGTTTCATTTGGAACGCGAGTTGCCGGTATTGGGAAATGGCAGGGTCCTGGTCGTAGATCTGCCGCGGGAAGCTGCAGCGCGCGTGTTGGCGGAAAGGGGCGGGTCGGGGCAGGCATTCGCGCGGAGGAAAGGGCAGGGCGGGGTTGTCGAGCACGAGGATCACGCGCTTGCCTGCGGCGAACAGGGCCGAGAGCCCGCGGCGCATGGCAGCGGTCATGGCCTGGCGGTCGGAGGCGGTGGGGTCGTCCAAATCCTGGGCGTCGCGCCACGAGCATTTCGGGTTGTGCGCAAGCAGCACGGTGGTCACGCCCGGATCGGAGGTGACTTCGCGGTAGGCGAGTTCGATCAGGTGGTGCCCTCCCTCGCGCACGCCCCGCGCGCCGGCATCGGCCATCCCCGTGACCAGGCGCGGATAGGGGGCGCCGCAGCTCACGGGGTAGACCGCGATCCCCCATTCCTGGATGGGCAGGCGTTCGGAAAGGCCCATGAAGAGCACGCCAGCGTGGGAGTCGCCCAAGATGGCGAGGCGGTTGCCAGCCGGTTTTTCCATCAGACAAGGGGTGTCCGTGATCTGATTCCATTCGGGGTGCTGTCGTGCACAGATCTCACGTGCATTCTGGTAGCGCTTCAGCGCTAGCGTTTCGCCGCTGGGGGCGAGGAAGAGCCATAGCCCGGCGCTACCGAGAAGGGCGAGTACGACGGTGAGCAGGCTGGCCTTGAGCCGACCGTGCGTGCCGTAGCGCAGGGGGTATTCCACATAGCGGGCGGTACCCCAGGCAAGGAGCACGGCTGTGGCCACGAGCGTGAGCCGCGTGGCGGGTGTGATGGGTTCGCTACCGGTGATGAGCCGGGCGAAGGCGAGCAGAGGCCAGTGCCACAGGTAGAGGGGATAGCTGATTTTGCCCAACCACGTCATGGGGGGTGTGGCGAGCAGCCGACCGGTGGGAGTAGCCGGCCCGGCGGCAATGAGCAGTGCCGCGCCCAGGACTGGAGCGAGGGCGAGGGCGCCAGGAAAGGCTTGCGCTGGGTCCAGCAAGGCAAACGAGCCAACGAGCAGCGCGGCACCAGCAAATCCGGCTGCAGTATGCGGCGCTGTACGGCTTTTGGGATGGGCTACCCACCGAGCAAACCCTGCGAGCGCGCCGCCGGCGAGCAGCTCCCAGAAGCGGGTGAAGGGGGAATAGAAGGTGCCGACGCGGTCGTGCTCGATGCGCCACAGGTCGAGACCGAAGGAGAGGGTCGCAAGTGCCGCCAGCAGGGCGATGAGGGTGGAGGGACGTGGCCGCAGGCGCCACGCCATCCATAGCAGCAACGGCCAGACGAGGTAGAACTGTTCCTCGATGCCCAGGCTCCAGAGGTGGAGCAGGGGTTTTTCCGCTGCGGCGGTGTCGAAGTAGCCCGCTTCGGACCACAGGACGAAATTGGCAACGAAAGCGGCCCCGCCCGCGGTGTGTTTGCCGAGTGGCTTGAGTTCGTTTTCATGCAGGGCATAGAGGCCGAAGGCCAGGCAGGCGCTGAGCACGAGGATGAGCGCCGGAAAAAGGCGACGGATGCGTCGTTCGTAGAATTCGGCAAAACTCCAGCGGCCTTTTTCTAAACCGGCGTAGATGAGCGAAGAGATGAGAAAGCCGGAAATGACAAAGAAGACGTCGACCCCGGCGAAGCCACCGGGGAGTCTATGAGGGAAAGCATGGAAGATCACGACGGCCGTTACGGCCACGGCGCGTAGGCCGTCGATGTCGGGGCGCCAGGAGAGGGGGCTGCTCATTGGATGATTTTTATCAGGCAGGGGGATGGGACGAGAGGGGCATGGTTCATGCTGGGATGCGTATTCGCCAGGAACGCTCCGGCGGGGTGACTCTATCATGGTGCCCTTGGTGGTCTCGTCGATGAGAGGAGTCTTGCATCGTTCACCCCTTTGACGATGGCGCGCAGGCGCTCGCGCCGCTGGGGGAAGGCGAGGAGGTAGAAAACGAGTTTCTTGAGGCCGATCCAGGCGTGCCACAGTCGCCAGGCCGGGTCGGCGTGCGGCAGGCGGTGGACGATGAGGCCGTTTCTTACTTCATAGTAGGTGCGCCGCGGGCCGTGCACCGCCGCCTTGCGCCCGAAGGGAAGCGCAATGGAGCGCTCGCCCAGGCGGTGTTCGAGGCGCGCGGCGCCCACGCCGAGCAGGGTGAGGCCCAGCGCGCGGGCGCGCAGGGACCATTCGATGTCGATGTAGTCGATGAAGAAGTCTTCGCGCAAGGGCCCGACTTGGCGCCAGCTCTCGGCCGAGATCATGAGCCCGCTCGTGATGGCGTGATCGAGCGCCGCGGTGTCGCCGTGGCGCAGGTAGAGGCGGGGGCGGCGGTACCAGGGGTGGATGAGGCCGATGAGCGGGGCGATTTCGCCCGTGTAGGCATCGACGGTGACCGGTGCGGTGGCGGCAAGCCGACGGGCCAGTGGGCCGCGCCAGGGTTCGAGCAGGCGCTCGACCATGTCGGGGGCGGGTACGCTGTCCTGGTCGAAGGTGAGGACGTGGGTGGCGCCCTGGGCGAGCGCACGCTCGATGCCGCGGTTGAGCGCGGCGCCCACGCCGAGGTTCTCCGGCAGGGTGAGCACTTCGAGGCCTTCGTGGTTGCCGAGGCGGCGCTCGAGGGCGCCGTCGGCGGTGTTGTCGCAGTAGTGGATGAAGGCGACCTGCGGCTGGAGGGCGGTGCGCTGGCGCTCGAGGAGCGCCAGGTCGGGATGGTAGGTGACGACGACGGCGTGCAGGCGTTCGGTCATCGCAGGCGCTGGAGAAGGCGGCGCAGCAGGCCGGGCGAAGCAGCGTTGCGTCGGCGCAGCAGCCGGGCGGGAACGCCGGCGGCGATGGTCTCGGGCGGGACGTCGCGGCGCACCACACTACCGGCGGCTACCACCGCGCCTTCGCCAATCGTCACGCCGGGGAGCACGATGGCTCCGGCGGCGATCCAGGCGCCTTCGCCGACGCGCACCGGGGCGCGGGTGATGGCATTGCGGTTGATGCGCCGTTCGCCGCCGTCGACCTGATGCCCGGCGGAGAGCAGTTTCACGTGGGGGCCGATGAGCACGTCGGGGCCGATCTCCAACCCGCCTTCGCCCGAGAGGTAGCAGCCGACATTGACGATGGTGCGCGCGCCGATGCGGATGCCGATACGGGGGTCTTCGCCGGGGTTGCCGAGCACGAGCCGGCACCAGGCGTAGAGGCTCACGTCGTCTTCGAGCAGGAGGGCCGGCCGGTTGCTCCCATAGCGTAGTACGCTCACGCTGGGGTCGATGCGGCAGCGCGCGCCGAGGCGGTCGATGCCGGGATGGGCTTGCGTGATCGGGGGGACCCCGAGCAAGGGCGGCTCGTTCATCGTCCTTCGTTCCAGCGCTCGAGCAGCTCGCCACAGCGCCGGTGCAGGCTGGCGACGAGGCGGCGCCAGAAGGGGGTCAGCGCCACGCCGCGGTAGAGGCTGCGGTAGTGGTCGCGCTCGCGGGTGAGCTCGTCGATCTCGCGTTGCAGGTCGGCAATCTCGCGTTGCAGGTCGGCAATCCAGGCGCGCGCTTCGGCGAACGCTTTCTGGTGTTCCTTGAGCGAGGCCAGGTGCTCGTCGAAGCTGCGCTGCAGGGCTTCATGTTCACGGCGGGCGCTTTCGAGTCGCTCGTGGAGGGCCGCGATTTCGGTCGCTGCGCGGTCTTGCCAGCCGGTTTCGTTCGCTGGCACGGCCACCACCAGCCATTGATAGACGTCGAGTTCAGCGGCGTGGCGCTGCAGGGTCTGGCGCAACGATTCGGGCAGGTCGTACCAATGGCGGGCGAATTCGGTGGCGCCGACGTCGACCCGGTTGGCTTCCCATTGCAGGGGGATCCAGCCGGTGGCAAGCAGCAGGCGCTCGAGCGAGTGGCGGGTGTAGAAGCGCTCGTGGGTGCGGTCGAGCAACCCTTTGTCGGCGTAGTCGAAAGATTCTTGCAGCAGCGCGGCGACGACGCCGTAGTGAGCGAGGTTGGGCAGCGTGAGGAGGAGCCGTCCTTCGGGCGCGAGAAAAGGGGGCAAGGCGGCGAGCACGGTTTCGGGTTCGTCGAGGTGTTCGAGCACGTCGCAGGCGAGGATGCGCTCGAATCGTTCGGCACCGAGGGTGGCGCTCCAGTCGAGGGCGAGGAGATCGCCCACGATCATGCGTTCGCAGTGGGGGCGGGCGCGGGCGGCGAGCGTTTCATCACGCTCGATGCCGGTGACGCGGCAGCCCCGTTCGGCAAGTACGCGGGTCATGGCGCCTGGGCCGGTACCGAGTTCGAGCACGCGCGAGCCGGCCGGAACGCGCCGCACGACCTTGGCGGGAAGGCTGTCCCCCTCGGGGTCGAAGGCATAGTCGTAGCGCTCGGGCAGCGTCATGAAGTTTTCATTCCTGCGAAGGTGGCTCGGAATGCCAAATATACTCCAGCAAGCCCCAGTGCCACCAGTCCCAAGGGCGTTCGCGCACGTCGGTTTCCAGCTGGGCCACGGCGGCGCCGAGGGCTTCGGCAGGGTTTTCGGGCAGTGCGCGTAGCTGCACGTGTAGGTGGCGGGGGGATTCCTCGTAGGTGGCACCGTAGATCAGCGCGGCGCCGGTGGCCGCGGCGAGTCGTTCGATGCCGGTGGGCAGGCTCAGGCTGCCGCCGAGAAAAGGATGGGCGCGCAGGCGGGCGAAGGTGGGGCTCCAGGCATCGGCGAGGATGATCCAGGCGCCGCCTCGGGCGAGGTCGCGGCGCACGGGCAGCAGTGGCCGGTCGGTGCTGATCCATTCGCCGCCGATGATGCGCCCGAAGGCGGCGACTTTTTTGGTCAAGAAACGGCGCATCGCGGGTGGAAGGTCGGGGTTGTCGAGCACCGGCATGGTGACCATGCTCAGCCGATGACCGCGCGCGGCGAGTGCCACGGGGGCGGTGAGCAGTCGCCCGTAGTGGGCGAGCACGAGGATGACGCCCCGGCCACGGGCGAGCGCGGCGCGGTAGTGCGCTTCTCCTTCGAGGGTGATGCGCATGCCGCGCTGTGCGTGCAGTCGGGGGAAGGCGCAGGCATCCAAGGTTTCGCGGGCCTGCATGGCCAGGTGGCGCTCGGCCCATTCGTGGCGCTGTTGCGGGGATGATTGGGGGAATACGCGTCCGAAGGCGGTGACGAGGGCGTGGCGTGCCCCTTCGGCGGCTGCAGTGTCCAGGTGGCCGACGAGGGGCGCGAGCCACCAGGGTAGGCTACCGGGCAAGCGGGCGAGCCAGGGGAAGGCGAGATCGAGCCGCCAGTTTCGTGGGCTCACGCCACCAGCTCCCATTCGTAAGGCAGCCGGACGAGACCGAAATCGCGGCAGCCGCGGTTGAGGATCTTGAAGGGGTGGATGCACTCGGCCATGTCGAGCACTTGCAGACCGGTGTCGTCGAGCACGTACACGCTCCAGAGGTATTCGCCGGAGAGCAGCGGTAGCTGCGGAAAGCGCAGCCGCAAACGGTGCTCGCCGCGGCCGGAAAGCGGCGTGCTCGGGTCACGGAAGTGGGTGCTGGTGCCAAAGACGTTGTCGCGGTCGTTGCGCACCAGCGCCAGTCCCACGTGGAAGGGGCGCTCGCCCAGCGCTTCCACCGTGAGCTCCACCGTGAGGTCTTGAAAGGATTCGACGAAGGCGGGATCGAAGCCGTCGGCGGTCTCGAGCTGCAGCGCGCGAAACTTCACTTCGCCCGCAGCGGCAGGGGGGGCGGAGGAAGGGTTTGTTGGGGACGCGGCGGGGACGGCGGTAGGGGCGCTCTTGCGCCGTTCGTGGGCTTCGTAGGCGGTGACCACCGGTTCGGTGTCGCCGATCTCGGCGATGCGACCGCGGTGGATCCAGGCGGCGCGCCGGCACAGGCTGCGTACCTGGTAGAGATTGTGCGAGCAAAAGAGTACCGTGGCGCCAGCATCGCGCAGGGCGAGGATGCGATCCAGGCTTTTTTTCTGGAAGTGCATGTCGCCCACCGACAGGGCTTCGTCGATGATGAGGATTTCCGGCTCCAGGGCGGTGGCGGCGGAGAAAGCGAGCCGCATGAACATGCCGGAAGAGTAAGTCTTTACCGGGCGGGCCAGCGTGGTCTCGTCGAGTTCGCTGAATTCGATCACCCGTCGGTGGTAGTCCTCGAAGGCTTCGCGGGGAATGCCGTTGAGCGCGGCCATGAAGCGCACGTTGTCGTGGCCGGATTCCTCGGGATGAAAACCGGCGCCCAGTTCGAGCAGCGCCGCCACGCTGCCGTGGCGTTCGATGCGCCCGGACGTGGGGCCGATGGTGCCGGCGGCGAGCTTGAGCAGCGTGCTCTTGCCGGCGCCATTCTCGCCCACCAGGCCGAAGGTTTCACCGCGAGCCACGCTGAAGTCGATCTGCTCGAGGGCGACGTGCAGCCGGTGGCGTGGCCGCCGGGCGAGGAGCTCGAGCAGGCGGTCGCGCGGGTGCGCGTAGAGCCGGTAGTGCTTGCACACGCGCTCGAAGCGCAGAGCGGGGCTCACAGCGCTTCTCCCAGGGCGGGCTTGAGGGCGCGAAAGAGCGCGATGCCGCCAGCGCCCAGCAGTGCGCTCCAGGCAAGGAGCGCAAGCCCTAGCCCCGGTGGCACGGCGGTACCGAGCCAGGCGTGCTGCTGCGCCATCACGAGGCAGGCGAAGGGGTTGAGCAGAAAGAAGGGGCGCCAGGCTTCGGGTACGGTGGCGAGCGGATAGACGATGGGCGCGGCGTAGAAGAGCACCTGCAGCACGAAGGGCAGGGCGGAGGAAAGGTCGCGCACGACGTAGTTGGTGATGGCGGCGAGCATGACCGCGCCGAGCAGGATGACGGTTTGCGCGAGCCACAGCAGGGGCAGGGCGAGCCAGCCGGTGTGGGGACCGAGACCGGCGAGCGCGAGTAGTCCCGCGAGTACGAGGGTCCCCACGATTTGTGGCACCCAGGCCGAGACCACGGCAACCACGGGCAGGATTTCTACCGGAAACGCCTGCTTGCGCAGGAAATCTTCATGGGCGACGAGCACGCCCGTGCCGCGCCCGAGCGCTTCGGCACTGGTGAGCCAGGGCAGCAGCCCGGCGAGGAGATAGTAGAGGTAGCCCGTCTCGGCCGCGAGTTCGGGCACGCGCACGCGAAAGATGTGGGCGAAGAGCACGTAGAACATGGTCATGGTGGCGAGCGGCTGCAGCACTGCCCACGCCAGCCCTAGCGTCGAGCCGGCGTAGCGAGTTTTTAGGTCGCGCGCGAGCCAGAAGCGCAGCAGTAGCCACCAGCGGTTCATGGGCGCAGAGAAAGGGGTTGTCCCGCGCGTAGGCGCTCCAGAGCCGAGGCCACGGCCTCGCCCGCCTGTTCCCAATCGGTGGCGGCGGCGCAGGCCAGGCCGTTGGCGATGAGACGCTCGCGCAGTTCGGGATCTTCGAGCAGGCGGGCGAGCGCGGTAGCGAGCGCCTGCGGCTCGGGTTCGGCGAGCAGGGCGTTCTCTTCGTGGCGTAGCAGCCATTCGTTGTTGGGTCCGCCGTTGCACACCAGCGGGCAGCCGCAGGCCATGATTTCGAGCGGCATGAGCGAGAGGTTGGAGAGCGAAAGCACGAGTGCGGCATCGCAGCGGGCGATCCACCAAGCGAGCTCGCGTGGCGGAACGACGCCGATGTCCCGGTAGGGGAAGGGGAGCCGATAGCGTTCGCAGGGCCAGCCGGCAAGGATGAATTCGACATCGGGGTGGCGCCGGTGCAGGCGTTCGAGCGCGAGCAGCCCCAGCTCGAAGCCGCGGCGCGGGGTGACGTTACGCGCATAGAAAAACACCCTGCGGCGTTCGCGTTCCGTCGCTTCGGGATGGTAGATGTCCTTGTCGCAGGAGAAGGGGAAGGCGCAGGTGTCCATGCCGTAGCGCTCATGCAGCAGGGAGGCAAGCCAGTCGCCGGCGGTGATGCCCTTCAAGCCCAGGCGATAGGTGCGCTCGGCGAAGTGGTAATGGCTCCCCACGGGATAGAACCAGGGTTCGTAATCCTGCACGAAATAGAGCTTGTGCTGCGCCGGGCTGTGCGCCACACGGTAGGCGGAATCCCAGGATGTGGCAAAGAAGAATTCGTAGGGCGGGTAGCTCGTGGTGGGGAAGACGACTTCGGCCTGCAGGGGGAAGAAGTGCCGGTCGATTGTTTTTTTGACCTGCTCGGGGGAGGTGAACTGGCCCGGTTCGGTGAGATGGATGCGGTGGCGGTACCCGCGTCGCTCGAGCATGGCGATCAGGCGGAAGATGGTGGTGTGCCCGCCGCTTCCCGGCAGGAAAGGGGGGATGAGCCAGCCGATGGTGTCCTTTTCTATGGGTAGCGGCGCGGGCGGAGGCGGCGGGTCGAGGTCGAGGATGCGGCCGTAGTAGGCGGTGACTTCGTCGGGCGTGGGCAGCGTGGTGGGCGTTTGCGTGTTCCGGCGGCCGAGCAGCCGCTGCCAGGCAAGCCGCAGCGCGCCCACGAGGCCGTGATCGGCCACTTTTCGCGCGAAGATGCGGATCCAGAAATCGAGACGGTTCATCGTGAGAAGTGGGGATCGGAGGTGAGGCGCTGCAGGCGCTGGTCGCGCGACAGTAGCCGCCCGAGGCGCCTCGGCCAACGCTCGCAATGGGTGCCGAAGTAGTGGCCGAGCACCCGGGCGAGCTCGATGCGGGCCATGCCGAACGCCTGGCGCCACAGGGCGGGGCCGGAGAGCCCCGTTTCAGCGAGCCAGGCGGCATCGCGCCGGGCGAGCTTTCCGGCCACGAGCAAAGCGTGCCCCAGGCTGGGCTGCAGACGATAGCCGAAATGGCGACGGAAGGCGCTCGCTTCGTCGAAGTTGCGCTGCAGGGTCTCCCAGACACCGAAGTCGTGCGAGTGGTACACCGGCGCATCGGGCGCGTAGGCTTTGGCAAAGCCGGCTTCGATCACGGTTTTTGCCCACGTCTGGTCTTCGGCGAAATCGACGTCGGGCAAAGGGTAGCGCGTCCACACGCTGCGGCGCAGGCAGGCGTTGTTGCTGGAGAAGAAGTGCAGGAACTGGCGCAGCCCTTCGTCGGCGCGGTAGCGCTGTGGGTCCTCTAGGCGAAAGAGCCGCCGCTCGGTGCCGAAACCGGCGAAATGCTCGGCGAGCTCCCGGCGCGTGACGTGCCGCGCCTCGGGGTGCGCGAGGTGGGGGCCGAAGGCGCCGGCGCAATCCTCGCTCATGGCGCACGCATCGACCAGGTTTTGCAGCCAACGATCGTGCGCCGGCACGGCATCGTGCGTGAGGAAGACGAGGAATTCGCCCCGGGCGAGCTGTGCAGCGAGGTTGCGCGTGCGTCCGTGCCCGAATTCGGCCGGCGGGATTTCGATGAGCCGTGCTCCATGGCGGCGGGCGAGGTCTTGCGAGCCGTCGGTGGAGCCCGAATCGACCACGATGAGCTCGAAGGGCCAGTCGGTGCGCTGCCGTGCCACCGCCGCGAGCACGGTGCCGAAGCGCTCGCCGCCGTTCTTCACGGGGATGAGGATGGAGGCGTGCGGAGGACGATCCTCCTGGAGGTCGGATGGGAGTGGCATGGGGCTCGCGTCGCTCATCGGCGCGATTCTAGCAGAGAGGGGCAGGTTTCCGAAATTGGGCGATGCTCCCGGGCGTATTCGGTCGATGGAACCGGGTGCGAGGATGGCTATAATGTCATCGTACCGAAGGGTGGTGGCCAGGGTGGCCGTTTCGGGGTGCAGGGAAATCTACGACTGGAGGTGTGTCATGCAAAGCAAGGGACTGCGGATCTGGGTCGCTGCGGCGATCGTCATGGTCAGCGGTGGGCTTGTCAGTGATGCGTTCGCGCAAGCGGCGGGTGCCTCTTCTTATAAATATTCGATGAAGATCGTACCGACCTTTCCGAAGGGTTCGGCGGCGGAAAAGCTCACGGCGACGCAACCGAGCAACACGAAATTCACTCCTTGCGATCCATCGAAAGTCGATGCGGTCACTTTTACCATGACCTACGATGCGGGGGACCCGACCAAGGCGGGTACGATGCATGATGTTTATGTTTTGATTTTTACGCCTAATGGTGGCAGTAATAATGTGACACAGTATCAGGTAGGGGTTCGGCAGCCATTGAATGCCGGCTGGTTGGCGTTCGAACCCATCGATTCCATCGACGAGTTGACGACGAACAAAGCTACCATGATGTATCTGCCTCGGAGCCTCAATCCCTCCGGCAAGGTGACGGAAAATTTGGTCATGGCCAACCTCGGCCTCGACGGGGTGCCCAAGGGGACGTGGCAGATCGTGGGCATTATTGCCGACAGTACCAGCTCCACTCTCGATTTCGGCGATTCCAACACGTGGGATGCCTGGGACGTGGCTACGGTGGTGGTGGGGCAACCTTGGCTGACGGGGGATCAGACCAAGGATACGTGCAACTGAGATGCACGTCGGAGGGATGCTTCGCGCCGCCATCGTCGTCGACTACGACTCCGGCCCGGCGCTCGGGGCGTGCGTGCGTTCGCTGCAGGGTCAGGTCGACGCGATCGTGGTGGTGGATAATGCCTCCCGTGAGCCGGCGCAGCAGCGCCTGGCCGCGGCGGGGGTGGATCTTTCTTCGCTCGTGCTGATCCGAAATTCCGAGAATCGCGGCTTTGCCGCCGCCTGCAACCAGGGGCTGGTGGCCTTGCCCGCGGAAGTGGTTCTCTTCGTCAATCCCGACTGCGTGCTGCCCGAAGGCGCGGTGGCGCGATTGTGTGCCACCTTGCAGTCCGACCCGAAGATCGGCATGGTGGGTCCTCGCCTGGTGGGGCCGGATGGGCGCGAGCAGTGGGGCGGACGCAGGGAATTCCCCGGGGTGCTCGCGGGCCTGCGGCGTATGATCGGACGCCGGCCTTCGGGGATGCCCGGCGGCGAGGCCGTGTCCTCGCCCATCGACGTGCCGGCCATCTCCGGCGCCTGCATGGCGGTGCGGCGCGATGCCTGTGCCGCCGTGGGGGTGTGGGACGAAGGGTTCTTCCTCCATTGCGAGGACCTGGACTGGTGCCGCCGTTTCTGGCTCGCCGGCTGGCGGGTGGTGTTCGATCCGGCGGTGTCGGTGCTCCACGAGAAGGGGGTCTGCAGCCGCAGCCGACCGTGGTTCGTGGAGTGGCACAAACACCGCGGAATGTGGCGGTTCTACCGCAAGTACGAGGGGCGCTCCGGCTGGGGGAGCGTGTTCGCTCCCGTGGTGGCGCTCGGCATCGCGGGGCATTTTCTGCTGGCTTGTATCAAACGGGCAGGGCATGGTTCGTGAGGCGTGAAAGCGGTCCCGGCATGGTCGGCGTGGTCGGGGCGGGGAGTTTCGTTGCGCGGCATCTGGCGCGCGCGTTGCAGGGTCAGGGGATCCGTGTGGCGCCGTGGTCGCGCTCGGGGGGGCTCGCCGCTGATGTGCCGCCTCTCGACTGGGTGGTCTGCGCGCCCGTGTGGTCGGCGCCGGACGTGACGCCGCGCCTGGACGCCTTTTCGCCACGGCGCGTGGTGGTGCTTTCTTCCATGAGCGTGATCTCGAAAGCGGAGAGCCTCGATCCGGTCGAGCGCGCTCTCGCGCAGCGTCTGGCGCAGGGCGAGGCGGCTTGGCGCGCCTGGGCCGAAGCGCGCGGGGTGTCTCTGGCGGTGGTGCGACCGACCATGATCTACGGCCCAGGGGATCGCAATGTGTCGCGCCTCGCGGCCTGGCTGCGGCGAATACCGTGGTGTCCGGTGTGGTCGGAGGGGGCAGGCTTGCGCCAACCGGTGCGGGTGGAAGATTTGGCCGCTGCCCTGGCGGTCTTGGTGCGTGATCCTTCCGTGAGCGGCACCTTCAGCGCCGGCGGTGGGGAAGTCCTGTCCTTTCGCTGTATGGTGGAGCGCATCGCCGGCGCCTGCGGGCGTCGGGTGCGCTTCGTCCGCCTTTGCCGACGACCCTGGCGTGCCTTGCTGGCGGCAGGCTCGTTCGTCTTGCCGCGATTCGGTCTGCGGGCAGCCATGTTCCGCCGCACCGAAGAGGATTTGCTGCAGGGTGAGCCGCCGCTGTGGCCCGTCGTGGGGTTGGTGCCGGGCTCTTTCCGGCTACCTTCGGAGGGGGCATGAGCCTAGCCGTGGCGTTCGTCGTGGCGCTGCTGGTCTCTTGGGCAGCAACGAAGGTCTTCCTGGCGCACGCTGCCGTCTGGGGGTTCGTGGACGTGCCCAACGAGCGCTCGATGCACGCCGCAGTGCGCCCGCGCGGCGGGGGCGTCGGCATCGTCGCCGGCGTGTGGGCGGGGGTGCTTACCGCCATGGGCTTGGGGTTGCCGGTGAATGGTCGCTGGGTAGCGACGCTCGTTGCAGCCTCGTTCCTTGCTGTGGTGGGACTAGTCGATGATCGCCGTGGCTTGAGGATCGGCTGGCGTCTGGCGGCCCAGCTGGCGGTGGCTGTGGTGTCGGTGCGACTGTGGTTGCCCGACCTGCCGCTCTCGACGACCGTGCTGCTCGTGTCGGTTGGCGTGGGCTGGTACAATGCATTCAATTTCATGGACGGACTAGACGGGTTCGCGGTCTCGGAGGCGATGTTCCTCGCCCTCGGCAGTCTCGTGTCGATCGGTTTGCGGGCAGATGCGCCGGTGGCATGGTGCGTGTTGGCGGCCGGCTTGGGGTTCTTTGTGTGGAACCGTCCGCCCGCGCGGATCTTCATGGGGGATTGCGGCAGTCTCTTTTTGGGGGCCCTCACGTTTTCCTTGCTGCTTGGGGGTATGTCGCGACAGGGGTGGGAGGCCGTGCCGGCATGGTTGATCATGGCTTCCCCTTTCGTGGCCGATGCCGGGGTGACGTTGCTGCGGCGTGTGCTCCGGGGCGAACGCTTTTGGTTGCCGCACCGCTTGCATGCGTATCAGCGCCTGGCGCGCCGCTGGGGGGGGCATCGTCCGGTTTTACTGGGGCTTTGGCTCCTCGATGGGCTCTTGCTCGTGTTGCTGGCCTTGCTGCGCTGGCGGGGCGTCGAACCGTCGGCGTTACTGGCTGTCGGGGTGCTCGGAGTATTGTCGGCTGCAGCTTTTCTTGCAGGGGCGGGAAGAACATGGGAATGAGCCACCTGGTGAATCTGCTATCGGCGCTCTCGCCGATGGGAAAACGGTGGTTGATGGCCGTGGGCGATTCGGTGGCGCTCGCCGTGATGGTTACCGCGGCCACGAGTCTGGCTTTCGGCGACGTCGCTTGGGGTCGCGCGATTTTGGCCGTGCTCATAGCGATCGTGATCGCGCTGCCCATCTTCGCCTGGTGTGGCCTCTACCGGGCAATCATCCGTTACATCAGCGACCACGCCTTGTGGGCGATCACCAAGGCGGTCACGGTGGCTTCCGTTCTTTGGGGCCTTGCGGTGCGGGAAATCTTTACCGATCACGGCGCGCAGCAGCTTGCCGTGGCGGTGATCCTCTTTTGGACCTTTGCGCTCGTCGGGGTGGGAGGATCTCGGTTCATCGCCCGTTGGGTGCTGTGGTGGCCGCTGCGTCGTCAGTTCGGCGGCCGCCAGGTGCTCATCTTCGGTGCGAACGACGCGGGCTGGCAGCTCGTCTCGGCGTTGCGTCAGGGCAAGGAATTCTTTCCGGCGGCCTTCCTCGACGAGGATCCTTTGGTGATCGGCAAGGAGATCGGGGGGGTTCGCGTCTTCGGCATGGATTCACTCGGCATGCTCGTGAGTCGCTACGAGATTCGCGACGCCATCGTCGCCCTACCGCAGGCCTCCGAGCTGCAGCGCAAGCGCGTGGTCGAGGCGTTGCAGCGGTTCAACCTGCGCGTGCGGGTGATGCCGCCGGTGGCTGATTTCACCGCGGGCCGTTATCTGCCGCGCATCGTGCGTGAAGTGGATGTGGGCGATCTCCTTGGGCGCGATGGCGTGGTGCCCGACATGGAGCTGATGCGGGAGTCGGTGAGCGGCAGGGTAGTGATGGTCACGGGCGCAGGCGGTTCCATCGGCTCGGAACTGTGCCGGCAGATCGCCCTGCTCGATCCGGTGCGTCTCGTGCTCGTCGAAATCAACGAATACGCGCTCTACCGTGTGCAGCAGGCGTTACTGGAGCTCGGTTTCTCCGATCTGGTGCCCGCCTTAGGCAGCATCGAGGATCGCGATTGGTTGCGCGACCTCATCCAGCGTCACGGCATCACCACGATCTTTCACGCTGCCGCTTACAAGCACGTCCCCTTGGTCGAGCAGAATGCCTTGCAGGGGATACGCAACAACGTACTCGGCTCCAAAGCGCTCGTCGAGGCGGCGCTTGCCGAGGGTATCGAGCGGTTCGTATTGATCTCCAGCGACAAGGCGGTGCATCCGACGAACGTGATGGGTGCGACGAAGCGTTGGTCGGAGCTGTTGGTACTGGCAGCCGCTCATCGCTGCCTCCAGGAACGGCTTCCCTGTCGATTCAGTATGGTGCGCTTCGGCAACGTTCTGGGGTCTTCGGGTTCGGTGGTGCCGCTCTTCAAGCGCCAGATCGAGCGCGGCGGCCCCATCACGGTCACGCACCCCGAGGTGACGCGCTACTTCATGTCGATCCATGAGGCGGTGGAACTCGTGTTGCAGGCAAGCAGCCTTGCCGAAGGGGGAGAGGTTTTCTTGCTCGACATGGGAGAGCCGGTTTCGATTCTCGACCTCGCGCGCAAGTTGATCACCTTGGCGGGCTTGTCGCTGCGCGATGCGGCGCATCCCGACGGCGACATCGAGATCGTCTTCACGGGTCTGCGTCCAGGAGAGAAGCTGCACGAAGAGCTGGTGATCGGCGCGAACGTGCAGCCCACGCGTCACCCCAAGATCCGCCGTGCGGATGAACCTTGGATCGACGCCGATCGGCTTCATGCCTGGGTGCGGTTGCTGGAACAGGCCATTGCGCGACGCGACGAGGCGCTGGCGCGTGAAATCACGCTCGTCGTGGCGCAGCAACCGGACGGGGAAGAGCTCGATCGCCTGTTTTCCGAGTTTGCGCACCGTCTGGGCATGAAAGGGACGGTGGTATCGCTTGCGCGCCCGACGGTGGGGCAACGACGGGTCGCCCTCGGCTGAGAGGCTTGTCGCGAGGCGCGGCGTGCGTGGTGGCTTACTTCCTTCCCGGCGGCCGTGCTGACCGGCCGCCGGAGTCCTGTGTTCAGATTTCCTGCTAGTGCTTTGTCATCCCCAAGCCATCGACCCTTCGAAGGTGGGAATTCCGGTCATCTCGACGGAGGAAAGGTCGGGTTGAGTATTCTCGACCGTCGGCTTGGTCTGTGCGTCATTGGCCATGAGGGACGTGGCAAACCATGATGCGGGAAGGGAAAGGACGTTCCAGGAATGGACGTCGGAAATCTCCGGCACACCGTGGAATGCGTTCTTGAAGGGCACCGGAGAGAGAAAAGTGCCGAGTCCCCAGTGAGCGGAATCGGGCATGGCGCGAATCTGGACCAGATTCGTGATCGATTCGGGAAAGCTGAACCGGAAAGGGGAAAAGACGAGTACGCCGCCCCAGTCGGTCGCTGGTGCTTCAGGGGGTACAGGTGATTCAGAGGGTGCAGATGCCTCTGGGGGTGCAGGTGACGCAGGGGGTGTGTTTCCCGGAGAAGTATCGGTCGCTGGAGGAGTATTCGTTGCTGGCGGAGCCGGGTTCGTTGAGCTCGAAGGAAGGTGGTCGATCTCGACGAGGGAGAAAAGACGGTTGTTTTCCGAGATGTCATTCCACTGACCGGGTTGACCGATCCCTCCGGTGGGATAAGGCCATGGTTGGAGCCCTAGCCCCATGGCATTCTGGTTGCCGCCGAAGTTGTCGGGTTCCGTTCCGAGAGGACCGCTACCCCAATTGACGTAGATCAAAGGAGTGTCATCTACCCATGTCCAGTGTGCCTCGTTCCCAATGTCGGAAGCGCCTAACCAGACGTAGCTGGCGCCGCCTCCGTCGGGGGCGTATGGCGCACTCGAAATGGCGGACGTCACTGCGGAGAAAATGGCTTTGTTTTCTTCCGCGGAATCGATGATGGCTAGGTGACCCCCCAGCTCCGTGGCGTAATTTTTCGCTTCGATCCACGTCATGGGTGTGGTCACGAGGATATACTCGTGATCGCCGTAGGTGAAGGAGATGGACATGTTGGCTCCTGGATCGGGTTGATCGTCTGGTGCATCTTTCCATATGATAGATGAGCGATCTGCGTGGTGCAAGCCGATGGGGTCCTCGGCCGTGCATTGGAATGCTGGGAAATTTTTTCTGTAGCCCCGAGTGGAGGGCCCATGCGAGAGAAACGAACCGGCCCGTATCGCTCGCCCGAGTGCAGAATTTTTTACTGAAGCCGATGAAGAGATGCTGGTAAGACTCGAGGAGTAATGATGTTCGCACCGAACTTGGTTCGCCGTTGGGCCCCGCTACTGGGGTTGGTCGTGGGGCTGTTGGCAGTCTATGGCGTGACGTTGCGCACCGAGCCCTTCTTCGATGACGTCAATCTATTCGATGATGTCTCTCGTTGGCAGTTCGTCCCCTATGTCATCGGCGGAAAACGCTTTCTTTCCTATGCGGCGTTTCATCTCGTCGATGCCGTGGCCCCCGGATCGGTGCTCGCGCAGCGGCTCTTCAATTTAGGACTTCACGTCGTCAACGTCTTGTTGCTCCATGCTCTGGTGCGATCGGTTCTGCGGTGGGAGGCATCGCGCGAATCGCTCCCTTCCTGGTGGACGTCCGCCGCCGTGGCGTGGTTCGCCGTCTCGCCCGTTGCGCTCTACGCCGTGGCGTACCTGCAGCAGCGTTCGATCGTGATGGCGACGACGTTTGCGCTGCTCTCCTACCTCTTCTTCGTTTCGTCGTTGGAGCGTTCGCGAGCCTTGCTGCTACGGGGGCTTTTCTGTTGCTCGCCGTGGCCGCTTATGTCGCTGCCGTTTTCTCCAAGGAGCAGGCAATTACGGCTGCGGCCGGATTCGGCATGCTCTACCTCGTGCATCGGGCTTCGCAGCGACCCGACGGGCGTGCGCTCGATTTGCGCGCTTTCCTCGTCTTGGTGGCGCTATTGCTCGCGGCTGCAGCCCTCGTCTGGTTCGTGTTTCGTGGGGCACTGTGGGCGTATTTCGTCCATGGCGAGAGCCAAGTCCCGCCGTGGATTCTCGAGTCCCTCGCCCAGATCACCGATCGGCCGTTGGGGCTTCTGTGGTGGCTGTCGATCCTGCTGGAAGCGAAGGCGTTTTTTTTCTACCTCTACGTCTGGTTGGTTCCAGATGTATGGCGTATGTCGATCGATTTGCGTCCGGCGCTGTCGGTCAATCCATATGATGCTATTGGTATCGTCGCCTTCGTTGGCTATCTCTTGGTGCTCATCGGCTCGTGGGGTTACCTCGCCCGTGGCAGGGATGCAGCGAAGCGCTGGCTGGCGCTGGGGCTCGCGTGGTTTGCCACCTCTTTTCTCATCGAATTCACCGTCTATCGCATCCTCGACCCCGTCGTCCTCTACCGCAGCTACTGGTGGGCGACCGGACTTCCTTTCGTCGCGGTGGGCGGTTTGGCTTGGATACGCCATCGTTGGCCTGCGTTTGCCGCGTGCTGGCTGGGTCCGGTCGTTGCCGTCTATCTTGCGATCGTGTTCCTTGCCGCCGTCTGGCATGCGCAGACTTTCCGCTCGCCGCTGGCGTTGTGGGACCAAGCGGTAAAAGCCTTGCCGGCTACGGCGTGGAGCGATCCACGCCATTATGCCGCGTGGCGGCCGCTCTTCAGTCGCGGCATCGCTCGATTGAAAGAGGGCGACGCCACGGGGGCCTTGCAGGATTTCGAGCAGGCGCGCCGGCTCAACGGTCCTCCTGGAGTGACCGAATATTACCTCGCGCTCTCGCGCAAGGCGACCGGTGACTTGGCGGGTGCCTGGCGTGAGATTCGAGCGGCACTGCAGGCGTCGATCGATCCGAGCTTCCGTGTGTCACGGACGAACCTCGTGGCGCTTGCCATCGACTTGGCTTCCGATGTCGGCCAGTATGACGAATCTCTCCGCTTGGCCGAGTCGTCCTTTGGTTCCGATCTCGCCCGCCTGCCACGCCGTTTGGATGATTCCGCGGTGACCACGGTGCTGCGCGCCTATGCTCGATCCCTGATTCGACTCGATCGACCCGCTGAAGCCGCCGATCTCCTGACGCGCTGGTCTGCCGTGGGAGAGTTGCCGCGCGAGCTGAAAATCCTCTGGATCGATGCGCTGGGTCGGGCTGGTCGGTTCGAAGAGGCAGAACGTCGGCTGGCGGCGTTTGGCCCCGCGGTGGAGGAAGATGCCCAGTTACTGAGTCTGAGAGCCTTGTTGTCGGCCCGCCAAGGAAGAACCGAAGCGGCGCTCAGCGATGCCCGGAAAGCGCAGCAGCTCGCCCCGGACAACGCGCAAGTGCGGCGACTCTTGGAGATTCTGCAGCGACAGACTTCTCGTCCAATGTAGTCTAGAACCATAAATTTTTATCCATTTTGCATTGATATGAGGAATCTCCTGGGTGGGAGGAGCCCGTGCTACTCCCGCCCTACTCACCTGGTAGCGATATATCATATTGCCCTGCGCACGAGAGACCGTTCAACCGACATGGGATGTGATGACCGTGGATAAGGATCGAATGCAGTTTGCTGAAATGAGGGAAATACTGCGCTCGATGCGCCCGTTTTTCTTTGGGGTCGGGGCGTTTTCGTTCGTGATCAACCTGCTGCAGCTCACCGCGCCGCTCTACATGCTGCAGGTGTACGACCGGGTGCTCAACAGCCGCAACGAGACGACGCTCTTGATGCTCACGATCCTGGTGGTCGCGCTCTTCCTGGTGATGGCGGCGATCGAGTTCGTGCGCTCGCGGGTGCTGGTGCGCGTGGGGGCGGCCATGGAGGCGAAACTGAACGACCGGGTGTTCGACGCGGCGTTCGAGGCGACGCTGCGCCGCGGCGGGAACGCGCGGCAGGCGCTCACGGACCTCACCCAGCTGCGCCAGTTCATGACCGGAAACGGGCCGTTCGTGCTGTTCGACGCGCCGTGGTTTCCCATCTATCTGGCGGTGATTTTCCTGATGCATCCGCTGATCGGCTGGTTCTCGGTGGGCGCGGCGCTCATCCTGGTGGCGCTCACGGCGGTGACCGAGATGGCGACGCAGAAGCCCCTGGCGGAGGCGAACAAGTACGCCAACGAGGCGACGAATTTCGCGCACAACAATCTGGCGAACGCCGAGGTGGTGGAGGCGCTGGGGATGCTGCCGGCGCTGCGCGACCGGTGGAAGAAGAAGCACGTGCAGCATCTGGTGCTGCAGGCGGTGGCGAGCGACCGAGCGGGCTTGATTTCGTCGGTGACGAAGTTCGTCCGGGTGACGTCGCAGTCGCTGATCCTGGGGCTGGGGGCGTGGCTGGCGATCAAGAACGAGCTCTCGCCCGGGGGGATGATCGTGGGTTCGATCCTGATGGGGCGGGCGCTTGCGCCGATCGATCAGCTGATCGGCAACTGGAAGGGTTTCGTGCAGGCGCGGCTCGCTTATGACCGGCTGGGGCAGCTGCTGGCGGCCTTTCCGGCGCGGCCGCCGCGCATGTCGCTGCCCGCGCCCAAGGGCGAGGTGGTGGTGGAAGGGGTGGTGCTCACGCCGCCCGGCGGCACCGTGCCGGTGCTGCGCGGGGTGAGTTTCGCCATTCCCACCGGGGCGATCGTGGGGGTGATCGGGCCGAGCGGTTCGGGCAAATCGACGCTCGCGCGGGCGCTGGTGGGGGTGTGGACGCCGCAGGCGGGGAAGGTGCGCCTGGACGGGGCGGACGTTTCATCGTGGGACAAGGCGGAGCTGGGAAGGTATCTGGGCTATCTGCCGCAGGACATCGAACTCTTCGACGGGACGATTGCGGAGAACATCGCGCGCTTCGGGTCGATCGAGGCGCCCTTGGTGGTGGCGGCGGCGCAGGCGGCCGGGGTGCACGAGATGATCCTGCGTTTTCCGCAGGGCTACGACACGCCGATCGGCCCTGGCGGGGCGGTGCTCTCGGGCGGACAGCGCCAGCGGGTGGGGCTGGCGCGGGCCTTGTACGGCGACGTGCGGCTGATCGTGCTCGATGAGCCCAATTCGAACCTGGACGACGTGGGCGAGGCGGCGCTGGTGCAGGCGCTGTTGCGGCTCAAGGCGCAGGGCAAGACGGTGGTGGTGATCACCCACCGCACGAGTGTGCTCGCGGCGGTGGACCGGTTGCTGGTGATGCGCGACGGGACGGTGCAGGTCTACGGGCCGCGCGACGAGGTGCTGGCGGCGCTGCAGCGGGCGGCGCAGCAGGCGCAGGCCGCGGCGGCACAGCAGCAACAGGGCGGGCAGGCGGTGGCGCCGGCGTGAGCGGGTTTTTTCGGAAAGGGAATACAGGTTCAGGGATGAACGGTGATGAGTGACGAGAAGTTGTTGACGGGGCCGGCGGGCAAGGAGCTCACCATCGACGGGGCGATCGCGCCGGTGGTGGTGGCCGAGGAGCACCTGCCGCACGAGGCGAAGCGTTTCCTGCGCATTGGGATGCTGATCCTGCTGGTGCTGGTGGGCGGGTTCTTCGCCTGGGCGGCGCTTGCGCCGCTCGATGCGGGGGTGCCGGCGGCAGGGGTGACGATCGTCGAATCCAAGCGCAAGACGGTGGCGCACCTCTCCGGCGGGATCGTGAAGGAGATCCTGGTGCGCGACATGCAGTTCGTGCGCGCGGGCGACCCCCTGGTGGTGCTCGACGAGACCACGGCTTCGGCCCAGTACGAGAGCGCGAACAAGGAGTATCTCTCGCTCATGGCGATGAAGGCGCGGCTGGAGGCGGAGCGGGCCGATGCGAGCACGATCCGCTTTCCCGAGGAGCTGATCGAGGCGGCGAAGACGGATCCGGAGGCGGGACGGCAGATGGCGCTGCAGCGCGATCTCTTCGCGGCGCGGCGCTCGTCCCTGGCGAGTGACCTGCGCGTGTTCGAGGAGCAGGTGCGCACCTACAGCCAGGATGCGGCCTCCAAGCGCGAGCAGCTCACCTTGCTGCAGGAGCAGCTCAAGGGGATCCGGTCGCTCGCGGCCGAAGGCTACGCGCCGCAATCGCAACGGCTGGAACTGGAGCGGCAGGCGCTGGATCTGCAGGCGCGGCTCGATCTGTCACAGCGTCAGGCCGACGAGGCGCGCTTACGGGCGGCGCAGCGGCGCGAGGAGTATCGCAAGGAGGTGGAGTCGCAGCTCGCCGAAGTGGCCAAGCAGGTGGCGGTGCTCGACGAGAAGCGGCGCGCCTTGCGCGAGGAGCTCACGCGCACGGTGATCAAGGCGCCGGTGGATGGGTACGTGAACGCGCTGGCGGTGCATACGGTGGGTGGGGTGGTGCGCCCGGGCGAGCCGCTCATGGAGATCATTCCGGCCGACGAACGGCTGGAATTCGAGGTGCGCGTGCCGGCGCATTTGATCGAGCACGTGCATCAGGGGCTGAAGGCCGACGTGATGCTGCAGAACTTCAGCAAGGAGCTGCCGCATCCGCTGGAAGGGGAGGTGGTGTCGGTGTCGGCGGACCTCGTGGTCGACAAGGATCCGAACGTGCCGCCGCATTATCTGGCGCGGGTGCGGCTCACCGACAAGGGCAGAGAGACCCTGGGCAACCGCCTGCTGCAGCCGGGCATGCCGGTGAGCGTGGTGATCAAGACGGGCGAGCGTACCTTCCTGCATTATCTGGTCGATCCGCTGCTGCGGCGATTCCATCAGGCCTTGACGGAGCAGTGAGCCATGCGGGTACGTTGGTTGGTGGCAGGATTGTTGAGCGGGGCGTGCGCGCTGCCGGCGTGGGCGCTGGATTTCGCCGAGGCGTTCCGCCTGGCGAAAGACTACGACGCGCGGGTGAAGATTGCAGGATCTCGCGCCGCGCAGGACGAAGCGGGGGTGGACGTGGCGCGCTCGCGGCTGCTGCCGCAGGTGTCGGCGGCGGCGGCGCGCGGGAAGCAATATACGCACACCAAATATTTGTCTGGGCCCTATCCGTCGCAATACGATGAGCCGGATACGAAGAACTGGGCGCTGCAGGTGCGCCAGGGGCTCTATCGTCCGGCCGAATGGCGCAGCTGGGATCGGGCCCAGAGCCTGGCGGAAGCGAGTGCGCGCGGGATGGAGGCCGAGACGGCCACGCTCTTGTCGCGCGTGGCCAAAGCCTATCTGGCGCTGCTGGAGGCGCGCACGCAGCTGAAAGTGGCCGAGCAGGACGTGGCGCGCTATACGGAGGTCTTGCGCCAGGCGCAGCGGGCCTTCGAGACGGGTCAGGGAACGCGCATCGAGATCGAGGAGGCTCAGGCGCGCCTGGATTCGGCGCAGGCGAGCGTGGTCGATTGGCAGGGGCAGATCGAGACGGGGCGGCAGGATCTGGCGGCCTTGATCGGACAGGAGGTGAACCCAGAGGAGCTGACCCCTTTCACCGAGGTGCGGGGCCTTGCGCGCGACATGCTGCAGGAACCGGTGACGGCATGGGTCGAGCGGACGATGCTGCAAAACCCCGAGCTTGCTTCGCTCAAGGCGCAGCTCGATGCGGCCGAGAAACAGGTGGCGGTGCAGAAGGCGGGGCATTTGCCGACGGTGGATGCGGTGGCGAGCCGAACCTTTTCACGCAGCGACAGCGTGACGACGATCGGCGAGGAGTATCTCTCCACCAACGTGGCGGTACAGGTGTCGATTCCGCTGTATTCGGGCGGCGGGGTGAACGCTTCGGTGCGGGCGGCGCTGGCGGCGCGTGAGGAGGCTCAGGCGCGCTTCGACGGCCGGCGGCGCGAGTTGGTCACCTCCACGACGAATGCGTATTCTCGGGTACGCTTCGGCCTGGAGCGGGTGACGGCGCTCGATCAGGCAACGCGCTCGGCGGAGCAGGCGCTCGCGGCCACGCGCAAGGGGGTGCAGGCGGGCACGCGCAACAACGTGGATGTGCTGAACGCGGAGCAGGATCTGGCCAAGGTGCAGATGCAGTGGGTGAGCGCGGCCTTCGAGCTCCTGGGGTCGATCGTGGAGCTGTGGGCGGCCACGGGCGAAGTGGATCAGGCGCTGCAGCGGCTGGAGGCGGTGCAGCGGCAGGGGGCTGGCAAGATGGGATCGCCTAGCTGAGCGGCTGCGGGGCCGTGAGGGCGAAGGCGTGCGCCAGGATGCGGTAGAGGTCGGCATCGAACCGGCGGGGGCGCTCGAGGGCGGCGGCGAGTTCTTCGGGCGTGGGTTCGTGGTCGAAGCGTGTGAGGAGGCACCAGCGGTCGGCGACGATCGTCATGCGGCGTTCGCGCTCGGGGTCGTATTCGGTGAGGCGCACCGCGGCGGCGTAGGGCCAGGGTCGAGGCGGAAGGGCGGCGAGCGCGGCGCGAAGGCGCGCGTCGTGCACTTCGGGCGGTTCCTTGCCGGCGCAGGCGCCGAGGCATTGTTTCATCTGATGCGCGAGGCAGGGGCCGCGGCGCATGGGTTCCAGCCCCAGGCGTTGCGGGCAGAGGGCGTGGGCGCGGGCGATCTGGCGTAGGGCCTTTTCCGCGTGCTTGCGCTCGGGGAAAAGGCCGTGGACGCGGCCGAGCCACTCGGCCGGGTCGGTGCCGGCGAGGTTGCGGTAGCCGACCACGGGGCCGCGCGGCCTGGGTTCGGGGAGCGGTTCGATGGCCCAGGCGCCGCGCGCGCGCAGCTGCCGGTTGTAGAGGGGCTGCAGTTGCTTGACGAGCTCGGCTTCGAGCAGCAGCGCTTCGAGCTCGCCGGCGGTTTCGAGCCAGTCGAGGCGTCGGACCTGCCGGACGATCTCGGCTTCCGTGCCGTGGTGCTGCGCCTGGGAGAAGTGGTCGAGCACGCGGCTTCGCAGGCGTTTGCTCTTGCCGAGGTAGAGCGGCAGGTCGTTTTCTCCGTACATGAGGTAGACGCCGGGCACGTCCGGCAGGGACTCGAGTACGCCGTCGGCGAGCCCCGGCGGGCGGCTGGGCCACTGCATGGCCTTGCGCTTGGCGAGGAGCAGCGTTTCCGGAGGGAATTCGCGCCGCACGAGGTCGAGGAATTGGGCGAGCACTTCGACGTCGCCCATGGCGCGGTGGCGGGCGGTGCAGATGAATCCGTGGCGCTCGATCAGGCTGTCGAGGCCGTGTTTGTGGTATTGCGGGTAGAGGGCGCGCGAGAGTTTGACGGTGCACAGCACCGGGGATTCGAAGGTGAGCCCGCAGCGGCGAAAGGCCTGGCGCAGGAAGCCGTAGTCGAAGCGGGCGTTGTGGGCGACGAGCACGGCGTCGGCGAGCCGCGGCAGCAGTTCGGGGGCGAGCGACTCGAAAGGGGGGGCGTCGGCGACCATGGCGTTGGTGATGCCGACGAGCCGCTCGATGAGGGGGGGGATGGGGACGTCGGGGCGCACGAGGCTTTGCCAGCGATCGACGAGGCGGCCGCCTTCGAAGCGCAGCAGCGCGATCTCGGTGATGCGGTCGCGCTCGGGGTGCGCGCCGGTGGTTTCCAGGTCGAGGAGGACGTAGCGCTCGGCAAGCGGGGCGGCGGTCGCGACGTCTTCGGGCATGAGCTCAGGCGTGATGGGCGGAGTCGGCGTCGTAATAATAGGGATACGTTGGAACCTCGGCGCGGCGGAATTGTTCCGTGAGCTCGGGGTCCTGCGGTTTGTCCCACCACAGCGCCCGGCCTTTGCGGCGCTCTTCGAGCTGCTCGGGGTGCTTGGCGAGCCAGTCGCGGATGAACTTGGTGTGTTCGGATTCGTACATGACGGTACTCCTTCAGGCGAGGGCGCGGCGCCAAACGGTGCCGCTGGGAGTGTCTTCGATCTGGATGCCGGCGCGCTTGAGCTCGTCGCGGATGGCGTCGGCCCGGGCGAAGTCGCGGTCGCGACGGGCGGCGGCGCGTTCGGCGATCAGCGCTTCGATGCGTTCTTCGCTGAGCGTTTCTTCCCCTTGGGCGGGCAGGCGCTGACGCCAGGACTGCGGCGTGTCGGCGAGTAGCCCCAGGAGCTCGGCGGCGGCGAGGAATTCGCGCTTGCGCTCGGGGGTCGGGTCTTTGCGCAGCTGCGCGGCGGCTTCGTGCAAGAGCGCCAGCGCCTGGGGGGTGTTGAGGTCGTCGGCGAGCGCGGCGACGAATTCGGGCGCGGCGCCGAGCCCGTGCGGCAGCGCTTCGGGCACGAGTGCGGCCCGCCGCTCGGGGGAGAGCTCTAGGCGCTCGGCCGCGGCCTGGGGGTTGAGCGGGGCAGCGGGGACGGATTCGGTGAGCGCGAGCGTGGTGTAGAGCCGGTCGAGCGCGTGCAGCGACTGTTCCAGCAACTCGGGGGTGAAGTCGAGCGGTTTACGGTAGTGGCCGGAGAGGAGGGCGTAGCGCAGCACTTCGCCGGGATAGCGCGCCAGCAGCTCGCGCACGGTGCGGAAGTTGCCCAGCGACTTGGACATCTTCTCGCCGTGAATGGTGAGGTAGCCGTTGTGCACCCAGTAGCGGGCGTAGGTGAGCCCGCCGTGGGCGCAGGTGCCCTGGGCGATCTCGTTTTCGTGGTGGGGGAAGATGAGGTCCTGCCCGCCGCCGTGGATGTCGATGGTCTGGCCCAGGTGGGTCTCGATCATGGCGGTGCATTCGATGTGCCAGCCGGGACGGCCGCGGCCCCAGGGGCTATCCCAGCCGGGGAGTTCGGGCGGGGAGGGTTTCCACAGCACGAAGTCGGCCGGGTCGCGCTTGTAGGGGGCGGGTTCGACGCGGGCGCCGGCGATGAGCTCGTCGCGCTTGCGCTTGGAGAGGATGCCGTAGTGGGGGTCGGAAGGGACGTGGAAGAGCACGTGCCCTTCGGCGACGTAGGCGTGGCCGCGGGCGATGAGCCGCTCGATGAGGGCGATGATCTGGGGGATGTGATCGGTGGCGTAGGGCTCGACCGTGGGCGGGAGCGCGTTGAGCTGGGCGATGTCTTCGTGGAAGGCGCGGGCGTAGCGCTCGGCGAGCTCCCGGATGGGCACGCCTTCGGCCTGGGCCGCGGCGTTGATCTTGTCGTCGATGTCGGTGATGTTGCGGGCGTAGACGACCTGGGGGTAGCAGAGCCGCAGCAGGCGGAAGAGGGTGTCGAAGACGACCACCGGCCGGGCGTTGCCGATGTGGATGTAGTTGTAGACCGTGGGGCCGCAGACGTACATCGTCACCCGGGCGGGGTCGAGCGGCTCGAAGCGGCGCTTGTCTTGCGTGAGCGTGTCGTGCAGGAATAGCTCCAACGGTTTCTCCGGCGGTGGTCGGGAACGAAAGCGGGAGGGGGGTTCAGCCGCCTTGCAGCTTTTCCAGGCGCTCGTGCCGTTCCTGCGCTTCGAGGCAGAGGGTGGCGGTGGGGCGGGCGAGCAGGCGCTTCAGGCCGATGGGTTCGCCCGTTTCTTCGCACCAGCCGTAGGTGCCTTTTTCGATACGCTCGAGCGCTTCGTCGATCTTCTTCATGAGCTTGCGTTCGCGGTCGCGCACGCGCAGCTCGAGCGCCTGCTCTTCCTCGATGGTGGCGCGGTCGGTCCAGTCGGGGGTGACTTCGTTTTCCTGCTGGAGGTATTGCGTGGTCTCGGCGGCTTTTTCCAGCAGCTTTCGCTTTTCTTCGAGCAGCAGCTTCTTGAAGAACTTGAGCTGGCGCGGGGACATGTAGTCCTCTTCGGGCATGGCCAGCAGCTCCTCCACCGTGGGGATGTCGTCGTCTTCGAGGGTTTCTTGCGTCATGTTGGTCGTGTTCATCGTTCCTCTCCGGTGTGCCTCGGGTCGAGTCGGGCGTGCGCGATTGTAATGGGCTTGGCGCGGCTTGGGAAGGGTGGCGCGGTTCAGGGCTCTGCCCGGGGGGTGCTTCCTTGGGCGTCGAAGCCGCGTTGCAGGCGCACGACTTCGGGCACGCGGCGGATCGCCCGCATGATGCGGGCAAGGTGGATGCGGTCGGCCACTTGCAGGGTGAAGGAGATGGCGAGATACAACCCCTGGTGGGCTTCCATCTGCACGGCGAGGATGTGTCCGTGCTCGGCGGCGATGGCGGCGGTGATGCGCGCGAGCATGCCGACGGCGTCGCGGGCGAGCACGCGCAGCCCCACTTCGAAGCGGGTGGTTTCGGGGCGGTTGGGATCCCAGTCGACGTCGATCCAGCGCCGGTCGCCGCCCTGGCGGCGCAGGCGCGGGCAGTCGTGGCGGTGGATCTCCAGGCCGTGCCCTTTGCTGAGCAGCCCGACGATGGGGTCGCCGGGTAGCGGATGGCAGCAGCGGCCGAAGACGACGGCTTGCCCTTCGTCGCCGCGGATGAGCACGGGGCCGGAGGCGCGCGGCTTGAGCACGCCGGGGCGGCCGGATTCGAGGTCTTGCGCGTGGGTGAGCTCTTCGGCGATCTGCGCCGGGTTGAGGTGCCCCAGGCCGATGTCTTCGAGGAGTTGTTTCTTGCTGCGGCCGGTGTGCTGGCGCAGGAGGCGGTCCCAGGCGAAGACGCTGATCTGCCCCAGCGTGAGGCCGCGCGGGCGCAGCGCCTGGTCGAGCAGACGCTCGCCGAGCGAGACGGCCTGCTCGTTTTTCTGGTGGCGCAGGAAGTGGCGGATCTCGGCGCGGGCCTTGGCGGTGCGCACGTAGTTGAGCCAGGCGGGGTTGGGGCTGGGGTAGGAGGAGGTGATGATCTCGACCCGGTCGCCGTTGGCGAGCTCCGTGCGCAGCGGCATGAGTTCGCCGTTGATGCGGCAGGCGATGCAGCGGTGGCCGACGTCGGTGTGGATGGCGTAGGCGAAGTCGACGGGGGTGGCGCCGCGCGGCAGGGCGAAGATCTCGCCGCGCGGGGAGAAGACGAAGACTTCGTCCGGGTAGAGGTCGATCTTGAAGCTTTCGAGGAAGTCGCGCGCTTCGGGGTCGTTCGATTGCAGCTGCACGAGCGATTGCAGCCAGGCGTGGGTCTGGCGCTCGAAGGCGTCGACGCGCTCGCCGGCGTCTTTGTAGATCCAGTGGGCGGCCACGCCGTCTTCGGCGAGCCGGTGCTGGGTTTGGGTGCGTACCTGGATTTCGACGGGAATGCCCTGCGGGCCGATGACGGTGGTGTGCAGCGACTGGTAGCCGTTGGGCTTGGGCAGCGCGAGGTAATCCTTGAACTTGCCAGGCACCGGCTTGAAGGCGGCGTGCAGCGCGCCGATGGCGAGGTAGCAGCTCTTTTCGTCGGGCACGACGACGCGAAAGCCGAAGAGGTCGAGGATCTGCTCGAAGCGCAGGTGCTTGCTGCGCATTTTCTGGTAGATGGAATAGAGGTGCTTGCGCCGGCTGCTGATCTGGGCTTCTACCCCCCAGACGACGAGCTGGCGTTCGATGAGTGTGCGGATCTTGTCGAGGAGTTCGTCGCGCGCTCCGAGCGCGGCTTCGACGGAGTGGGCGAGCACGGCGTATCGCCAGGGATGGCGGTGCTGGAAGGCGAGATCCTGCAGTTCGCGATAGAGGGTGTTGAGCCCGAGCCGGTTGGCGATGGGGGCGTAGATCTCGAGCGTTTCCTGGGCGATGCGGCGGCGCTTGGCCGGGGCGACGGCGCCCAGCGTGCGCATGTTGTGGGTGCGGTCGGCCAGCTTGATGAGGATGACGCGCAGGTCGCGCGCCATGGCGAGCAGCATCTTGCGGAAGTTTTCCGCCTGGTTGTCCTCGAGGCTCTGGCTTTCGAGCCGCTCGATCTTGGTGAGGCCGTCGACGAGCTCGGCGGTGACCGGGCCGAAGCGGTGGGCGAGCTCGCTCTTGCGGATGTGCGCGTCTTCCATCACGTCGTGCAAGAGCGCGGCGGCAATGGCGGAAGCATCGAGCTTCCAGTCGGCCACCAGGGAGGCGACGGCGATGGGATGCGTGACGTAGGGCTCGCCGCTCGCGCGCTTCTGGCCTTGGTGCGACCAGGCGGCGAAGCGGGCGGCGTCGTCGATGCGTTCGACTTCGGCGGAGGGGAGATAGCCGAGGAGCTTCTCGCGCAGGGCGCCGTAGGACGGCGGCAGCTCCACGGAAACGAAGGGTTCGCGCGCCGCGGAGCTCTCGTCGGGGGGGGAGAGGATCTCGGCGGCGGGCATGGCGGTCTCAGCTCTGGGCGCGGTCGAGGATGTCGCGGCCGACTCTGCCGGCGGCGATTTCGCGCAGCGCAACGACGGTGGGTTTGTCGCGTTCGCGCCCGCGATCGAGCGGCACGAGCGGTTCGGCGCCGATGGAGAGCTGGCGCGCGCGGGTGGCGGCGGCGAGCGTCATCTCGAAGCGGTTGGGGATGTGCTTGAGGCAGTCTTCGACGGTGATGCGGGCCATGGGGTCATTCCTGTAGGAGTTGGGCGAAGTAGGCGGCGTGGCGGCGCTTTTGCACCGGCAGCCGCAGGCGCGCGGCGCGCACGACGGCGGTGAGTTCGTCGATGGCGCGCTCGAGCCGGTCGTTGATTATAACGTAGTCGAATTCTTCCACGTGGCGCATCTCCTCGCGGGCGGCGGCCAGGCGCCGGGCGATGGTGGCTTCGCTGTCGGTGCCGCGGCCGCGCAGGCGCGCTTCGAGTGCCTCGAGCGAGGGCGGCAGGATGAAGATGCTCACGGCGTGCGGGAACATCCGGCGCACCTGGCGCGCGCCCTGCCAGTCGATCTCGAGGAGCACGTCGCGGTCTTGCTGCAATTGGGTTTCGATCCAGGTACGGGAAGTGCCGTAGTAGTTTCCGTGGACTTCGGCCCATTCGAGAAGTTCGCCGCCGTCGCGCAGGCGCAGGAATTCTTCCCGGCTGACGAAGCGGTAGTCGCGCCCGTCGACTTCGCCCGGCCGCGGGGCGCGGGTGGTGTAGGAGATGGACAGCGCCAGCCCCGGCTCGCGTTCGAGCACGGCATGCACGAGGGTGGTCTTGCCGGCGCCGGAGGGGGCGGTGACGATGTAGAGGGTGCCGAGGGGGGTCATGGGTTGCGTTCCAGGAGTTCGTGCAAGACTACTTCCAGCGCGGGGATCAGGTCGGGTAGATCGTGCGCGACGATGGCGGCGATGATTTCCAGGTCGACGTCGAAGTATTCGTGGATGATGCGGTTGCGTGTGTCGGCGATGTCGCGCCAAGCAATGGTGGGGTGGCGTAGGCGGGTGGTCGGCGTGACCTGGCGGGCGGCTTCGCCCAGTATTTCGAGAAGGCGGGCCAGGGCAAGGGCGGTCTCGTCTTCAGGGGGAAGCTCGGCGATCGGTTTGCCCCGAACCAGTTCGAGCGCGCGCCGAGCCGCATCCAGCATGTGGCGGATACGGGCGGTATCATCGAGCTTGGGGCGACTCGGGGGGCGCTTCATAATGGATCCGGGCGGTGTGCAGCACGTCGTCTCTGAAGTATCGGCTGAGGCTGCGGGGCGTGTGGAGGTCGACCGGCCGCCCGAGCAGGCGGGTGAGTTCGCGCTGCAGGCGGGCGAAGGCAAAGCCGGGGGTGTGGCCGGGTTGGAATTCGACGAGAACGTCGATGTCGCTGGCGGGGCCGAAATCGCCGCGGGTGACGGAGCCGAAAAAGGCGAGCCGACGCACGTGGTAGCGGCGGCAGAGGCTGCGCAGTTCGGCTTCCGGCAGGTCGTCTAGAGGCTGCGCGTTCATTCGAGGTTCTGCACCTGTTCGCGGATCTGTTCGATGAGCACTTTCATCTCGAGCGCGAGGCGCGACAGTGCCAGGCTGCCGGCCTTGGAAGCGAGGGTGTTGGCTTCGCGGTTGAATTCCTGCAGCAGGAAGTCGAGCCGTTTGCCGACGCTTCCGCCGCGGGTGAGCGTGCGTTCAAGTTCCTGGAGGTGGGAGGAGAGGCGGTCGAGCTCTTCGGCGACGTCGAGGCGCTGGGCGACGAGGGCGACTTCCTGCTCCACGCGCTGGGGATCGGGCGTCTGGCCGAGCGCTTCGAGCGCTTCGAGGAGCTTGCGGCGCTGGGCCTCGACGGCTTCGGGCGCAAGCGCGCGGGCGCGTTCGACGAGCTCGGCGATGGCCGTGGCCCGTTCGCGGATGGCGGCGGCGAGCGCCTCGCCCTCGCGGGCGCGGTGCGCGAGGAGTTCGGCGAGCGCCGCTTCGAGCAGCTCGAGCAGGCGCCGCTGCGTTTCCTCGGGATCGAGCTCGGCTTCGCGCACCACGCCGGGCCAGCGCAGGATCTCGCCCACCGTGAGGGAGGCCGCTTCGGGCAGATGCCGGTGGATTTCGGTCTGGGTGAGGGCGAGCGCCTGCAGGGCGACGGCGTCGAGCGTGAGCGCCGCTTGCACGGGCGCGCTTTGCACTTCGAGCCGGCATTCGATCTTGCCGCGGGCGAGCGCCTTTTGCAGGCGTTCACGCAGCAGCGGCTCGAAGGAGCGCCAGTCCTCGGGCAGGCGGAAATAGAGGTCGAGGAAGCGTCCGTTGACGCTGCGCAGTTCGAGGCGCAGGAGCCGAGCGCCGATTTGGGTTTGCGCGCTGGCAAACCCTGTCATACTGTGTATCATTGAGTGATTCCACGCTTCGTCCGAGGCGGTTTATCATACCCGGTCCGGCCATGTCGACACAACAAAACGCTCCGTTGCCCGAGGGGTGGCTCGTGGAGGGCTACCGCATTCTCGACCTGCTCGCCAAAGGGGGGTTTTCTTTCGTCTATCGCGCCCGCGATCGCGAAGGAAAAACGGTGGCGATCAAGGAGTATCTGCCGCATACCCTGGCGCGGCGCGAGGAAGGGGATATCGAGCCGGAGATCCTGCCCGATTGCGAGCGGGCCTTCCTCTTCGGGCTGAAGTGTTTCTTCGAGGAAGGGCGGTCGCTCGCGCGCATCAATCATCCCAACGTGATCCGGGTGCTCAACTTTTTCCGCGCCAACCAGACCGTCTACATGGTGATGCAGTATGAAGAAGGGCGCACGCTCCTGCAGTACATCCGGCAAAAGCACGGGGGGCTGCGCGAGAGTTTCATCCGGGCGATGGGCTTGCGGGTCCTCTCGGGCCTGCGTGAGGTGCATACGCACAAGCTGCTGCACCTCGACTTGAAACCGGCCAACATCTACCTGCGGCGCAACGGCGATCCGGTGCTGATCGATTTCGGCTCGGCGCGCCAGAGCCTGTCTTCCGACCAGGAGTGGGTGCGCACGATGTTCACGCCCGGCTACGCTCCGCCCGAGCAGCTCAGCGGCAAGCGGGAGGACATCGGGCCGTGGACCGATCTCTACAGCTTCGGCGCCACGCTCTATACCTGCGTCACCGGGCAGGCGCCGCCGCGGGCGGAGGCGCGGCAGGAGAAGGACGATCTGGCGCAGCGCCTCGAACCCTATCGGGAGCACTATACGCCGGAGCTGATCGATCTCATCGTCGACCTGATGCAGCTCGATCCCGAGAAGCGGCCGCAGAGTGCCTATGCGGTGCAGAAGGTGCTCTCGGCCTACGTGCCGTTCTTGGTGGCCGCCACCGAATACCGCTCGCTGATGCCGTCCCTTCCTGAAGGAGCCGAACGATGAAGTTCTCCATCCATCAGGCCACGAGCGTGGGTGGAAGGCCGGTGAACGAAGACCGGGTGGGCTATGCCTATTCGCGCGAGGCGCTCCTCATGGTGCTCTCCGACGGTATGGGAGGGCATGCGGCTGGCGAAGTGGCGGCGCAGATCACACTGCAGAGCCTCATCCAGGCGTTTCGCCTGTCGGCCAAGCCGCGCGTCGAGGATCCCTTGAGTTTCCTGTCGCAGGCGATCATCAACGCGCACTATGCGATCCTGGAATATGCTCGCGTGAATCACATCGAGGGGAACCCGCGTGCGACGGTCGTCACCTGCCTCGTGCAGGAAGGGGGATACGCCTGGTGGGCGCACGTGGGCGATTCGCGCCTCTATCACATCCGCCATGGCAAGGTGCTCACGCGCACCATCGACCACTCGCACGCGCAGCTCCTGATCGAACAGGGGGTGCTCAGCGAGGCGCAGCTGCGCACGCACGACAGCCGCAACCGCCTCTATTGCTCGCTCGGCGGGGAAACCTTGCCGCACGTCGACTTCGGTCGGCGGGCGGTGTTGCAGCCGGGGGACGTGCTCGCCCTGTGTTCCGACGGGCTGTGGGGGGTGCTCGACGACGAGGAGATCGCCGAGCGCCTCGCGCGCGGGCCGCTCGTGCGGGTGGTGCCCGAACTGGTGGAGCAGGCGGAGATGGAGGCGGGGCCCAACTCGGACAACGTCTCGCTCATCGCCATGCGTTGGGAGGAGGGCGAACCCTCCTTGGCGCCGGACACGGTTTCCACCGAGACCATGGCGCTCGACCAGGTGACGACGGCCTTCTCTCTGCCGCAGCAGCCGCCGGGTTTTTCGGCCGAACCCCTCGACAACGAAGAGATCGAACGGGCGATCCGCGAGATCAACGAGACGATCCAGAAATTCAAGGGATGATGCATGAGGCATGATGGCAGGCGCGCCGACGAACTGCGTCCGGTGCGCATCGAGCGCGGCTTTACCGAATACGCCGAGGGCTCGGTGCTGATCGCTTTTGGACGCACGCGGGTGCTGTGCACCGCGAGCGTGGAGGAATCCGTGCCGCCCTTTCTCAAAGGGACGGGGCAGGGCTGGGTGACGGCCGAATACGGCATGCTGCCGCGCGCCACGCACACGCGCACGCCGCGCGAGGCGGCCAAAGGGAAACAGGGCGGGCGCACGCTGGAGATCCAGCGCCTGATCGGGCGCTCGCTGCGCGCGGTGGTGGACCTGGCGGCGCTGGGGGAGCGGCAGGTCGTGCTCGATTGCGACGTGCTGCAGGCCGACGGCGGCACGCGCACGGCGGCGATCACGGGGGCCTGGGTGGCGCTCGCCGATGCGTGCGAGGCGCTGGTAGCGCGAGGGGTGCTCTCCGCTTCGCCCGTGCGCGACCAGGTGGCGGCGGTGTCGGTGGGGCTCGTGGGGGGCGAGGTGTTGCTCGACCTCGATTACGCCGAGGATTCCACCTGCGACACCGACATGAACGTGGTGATGACCGGCGCGGGCGGCTTCGTCGAATTGCAGGGCACGGCCGAGCACGGGGCGTTCGACCGGAAGGCGCTCGAAGCCCTGCTCGCGCTCGCCGAGAAAGGGATCGGCGAGTTGCTTGTCGCCCAGCGGGAGAGCCGGGCGTGAGTTCGGGCAAACGCCGGGTGGTGCTCGCGAGCAACAACGCGAAGAAGGCGGCCGAGCTCGAGGCGCTGCTCGCTCCGCTCGGCTGGGAGGTGCTGGCGCAAGGGGCGCTGGGCATTACGGAGGCCGAGGAGCCGCATCCGACCTTCCTGGAAAATGCGCTCGCCAAGGCGCGGCACGCGGCGGCCGCTTCCGGCTTGCCGGCGATCGCCGACGACTCGGGCCTGGCGGTGCCGGCGCTCGGGGGAGCGCCCGGGGTGCGCTCGGCGCGCTTCGCGGGGGAGCCTCGGTCGGACGCGCGCAACAACGTGGCGCTGCTCGCGGCGATGCAGGGGCTCGAAGGGGCGGCGCGGCGGGCGTTTTTCTATGGCTGCGTGGTCTTTTTGCGGTCGGCGGAAGATCCTCTGCCGCTCGTGGCCGAGGGGCGCTGGTGGGGTGAGATCCTCACGGAACCGCGTGGGGAGAGGGGATTCGGCTACGATCCGCTCTTCTACCTCCCGGCGCTGGGCAAGACCGCGGCCGAGCTCTCGCCGGAAGAGAAGAATCGCCTGAGCCACCGTGGCCGGGCCTTGCGCCGGCTGAGGGCGCGGCTCGCGCGGGAGGAGGCTTGAGCGCGTTCGATCCGGCGCGGGTGCCGCTGTCGCTCTACGCGCACGTGCCCTGGTGCGTGCGCAAGTGCCCCTACTGCGACTTCAATTCCCATCCGCTCGCAGGCGAGGTGCCGGAGGCGGAATTCCTCGCGGCGGTGGAAGCCGACCTCGCGGCCGAGGCCGAGCGCGCGGGCGGGCGGCCGATCGACACGGTCTTCTTTGGCGGCGGCACGCCGAGCCTGCTCTCGGGCGAAGCGCTTGAGCGGCTCATGGCGGCGATTCGACGGCACCTGCCGCTCGCGCCCAATGCTGAAGTTACGCTGGAGGCGAACCCCGGCACCTTCGAAGCGGCGCGCTTCGCGGCCTACGCGCAGGCCGGGGTGAATCGGCTCTCACTGGGGGTGCAGAGTTTCGACGACGCGGCCCTGCGGCGGCTGGGGCGCATCCACGACGGGACGCAGGCGCGCGCGGCGCTCGCCGCGGCGGTGCGCGTGTTTCCCCGCGTCAATGTCGATCTGATGATCGGCCTGCCCGGCCAGAGCCCGGCGGCGGCGCTCGCCGACGTGGAAGCGGCGCTCGCTGGCGGGGCGACGCATCTCTCCTGCTATCAGCTCACGATCGAGCCGAATACGCCTTTTGCCGCTGCGCCGCCGGCCTTGCCTGCCGACGAGGAGCTGGCGGCGATCGAGACGGCGGTGGAGGAGCGGCTCGCGCGTGCGGGCTTCGTCCACTACGAGGTCTCGGCCTGGGCGCTGCCGGGGGAAGCCTGCCGGCACAACCTGAATTACTGGGGCTTTGGCGACTACCTGGGCGTGGGGCCGGGGGCGCACGGCAAGCTGAGCACGCCCGGAGGCATCGTGCGGCGCATGAAGCACAAGCACCCGCGCCGCTATCTGGCGGCCGTCGCCCCTTTCGTGCAGGAAGAGGCGGTGGTGGCGCCCGAGGCGCTGCCCTTCGAGTTTCTCATGAACGCGCTGCGGCTGCGCGCGGGGGTGCCGCGGGAATGGTTCGCGGCGCGCACGGGTCTTCCCTTGGAGACGCTCGCACCGCGCTGGGCGCGGCTCGAAGCGCAGGGGCTGGTGGAGCCGCTTTCCTGGCGCATCGCCGTCACCGAGCGCGGCTGGCGCCTGCTCAACGCGGTGCTGGAAGCATTCTTACCGTAAAATACGAGGCTTTCCGAGGAGCGTTGCAGCGGCGCCTCGCCGCCAGGCTCGGACAGGACAACGACGCTCGTGAAGCCCTGCCGCCGGCTGGCTTCACGGGCGTTTCGCTTTTGTGGAGGAAAGAGGCATGCAAGCGGACCGGACCGAGGAGCTCGTGCGCCTGCTGCGCGAGCGCGTGCTGGTGCTCGATGGCGCCATGGGGACCATGATCCAGCAGTACCGGCTGACGGAAGCCGATTTCCGCGGCGAGCGGCTGCAGGATCACCCGGTGGAGCTCAAGGGCGACAACGATCTCCTGGTGCTCACGCATCCGGAGGTGATCGGCGAGATCCACCGCGCCTATCTGGAGGCCGGGGCGGACGTGATCGAGACCAATACCTTCAACGCCACGCGCACTTCGCAGGCCGACTACGGCCTGGCGCATCTCGCCTACGAGATCAACCGGGAAGCGGCGCGGCTTGCCCGAACGCTGGCCGACGCATACAGCACGCCGGACAAACCCCGCTTCGTGGCCGGCGTGATCGGCCCGACTTCGAAGACGCTGTCGCTGAGCCCCGACGTGAACGATCCCGGCTTTCGCGCCATCGACTTCGACACGCTCGCGGCCGACTATCTCGAATCGGCGCGCGCGCTGGTGGAGGGCGGGGCGGATCTGCTGCTCATCGAGACGGTGTTCGATACCTTGAACGCCAAGGCGGCGGTGTTCGCCCTCGAGCGCCTCTTCGAAGAGTACGGACGGCGCTGGCCGGTGATGATCTCCGGCACCATTACCGATGCGGCCGGGCGCACGCTCTCGGGGCAGACGCCGGAAGCCTTCTGGGCTTCGCTCGCGCACGCACGCCCGCTCACTTTCGGGCTCAACTGCGCCCTGGGGGCGCGTGAGCTGCGTCCGCACGTGGAGACGCTCGCGCGCGTCTGCACCACCTTCGTCTCGGCCCACCCCAACGCAGGGCTGCCCAATCCGCTCTCGCCCACCGGCTACGACGAGACGCCCGAGGCGCTCGCAGCGGAGATCGCCTCCTGGGTCGAGGCGGGCTGGGTGAACCTGGTGGGCGGGTGCTGCGGCACGACGCCGGCGCACATCGCGGCGATCGCTCGGGCCGTGGAAGGCCGCGCGCCGCGCCCGCTGCCTCGGGCCAAACCCGTGATGCGGCTCGCAGGGCTCGATCTCTTCGAAATCGGACCGGACTCGCTCTTCGTGAACGTGGGCGAGCGCACCAACGTGACCGGCTCGAAGAAATTCGCCCGCCTCATCCTCGAAGAGAAGTACGACGAGGCGCTGTCGGTGGCGCGCCAGCAGGTGGAGGCCGGCGCGCAGATGATCGACGTCAACATGGACGAGGCGATGCTCGATTCCACCGCAGCGATGACGCGCTTCCTGCGGCTCGTGGCCGTGGAGCCGGACATCGCGCGCGTGCCGGTGATGGTCGACTCCTCCAAGTGGGAGGTGATCGAGGCGGGGCTCAAATGCCTGCAGGGCAAGGGCATCGTCAATTCGATCTCGCTCAAGGAGGGGGAGGCGGCCTTCCTCGCGCAGGCGCGGCTCGCGCGGCGCTACGGGGCGGCGGTGCTGGTGATGTGCTTCGACGAGCGCGGCCAGGCCGACGGCTTCGCGCGCAAGATCGAGATCGCCGAGCGTGCCTACCGGCTGCTGGTGGCCGACGGATTCCCGCCCGAGGACATCGTGATCGACCCCAACGTGTTCGCCATCGCCACGGGCATTGCCGAGCACGACAACTACGCCGTCGATTTCATCGAGGCGGTGCGCTGGATCCACACCCACCTGCCGTACGCCAAGACGAGCGGCGGCATCTCCAACGTCTCCTTCGCCTTTCGCGGCAACGAGACCGTGCGCGCGGCCATCCATACGGTGTTCCTCTATCACGCCATCCGCGCCGGGCTCACCATGGGCATCGTCAATGCCGGGCAGCTGGGCATCTACGACGAGCTCGAGCCGCGGCTGCGCGCGCTGGTCGAGGACGTGGTGCTCAACCGCCGCCCCGGCGCGGCCGAGGAGCTGGTGGCCTACGCCCAGACCCTGCAAACGGGCGAGGCCAGGGCGGAAGAAGTGCAGGAATGGCGCTCATGGCCGGTGGAGAAACGCCTGGAGCATGCGCTCGTCAAGGGCATCACCGAGCACGTGGTCGAGGATACCGAGGAGCTGCGCGCGCGCTTCGCCGCCGAGGGCAAGGGGCCGCTCGCGGTGATCGAGGGGCCGCTCATGGCCGGCATGAACGTGGTGGGCGATCTCTTCGGTGCGGGCAAGATGTTCCTGCCGCAGGTGGTGAAATCCGCCCGGGTGATGAAACTCGCGGTGGCGCACCTGCTGCCCTACATCGAGGCGGAGAAGGCGAAGACGGGCGGGCATACCAAGGGGCGCCTGGTGCTTGCCACGGTGAAGGGGGACGTGCACGACATCGGCAAGAACATCGTCGGCGTGGTGCTCGCCTGCAACGGCTACGAGGTGCACGACCTGGGCGTGATGGTGCCGTGCGAGAAGATCCTCGCCGCGGCGCGCGAGCTGAAGGCGGATGCGATCGGGCTCTCCGGGCTCATCACGCCCTCGCTCGAGGAGATGGCGCACGTGGCCGCCGAGATGCAACGCCAAGGCTTCACCGTGCCGCTCTTGATCGGGGGCGCGACGACCAGCCGCACGCACACGGCGGTGAAGATCGCGCCGCACTACGAGGGGCCGGTGGTGTATGTGCCCGATGCCTCGCGGGCGGTGGGGGTGGTCTCGGCGCTGCTCTCGCCGGGCGAGCGCGAGGCGTACGTGGCCAAGCTGCGCGAGGACTACGCGCGCATCCGCGAGCGGCACGCGGCCAAGACCGGCTACACCCTGCTGCCGCTGGAAGCCGCGCGCGCCAACGCGTTTCGCACCGACTGGACGGCCTATGCGCCGCCGCGCCCGCGCCGCTTGGGGGTGTTCGCCGAGGAAGTGCCGCTCGCGCGGCTCGTGCCCTACATCGA
>NZ_JSYB01000055.1:0-6873 GCF_054823945.1 Tepidiphilus sp. HLB4
ATCAGGATCACCGGCGCCTCGAATCCGGCGAGTGCCGCGATCGTCGCGCCCACGTTGGTGCCTTTCGAATCGTCGATGAAGCGCACCCCGTCGGCACGCACCGCCACCGTCTCGACCCGGTGCGGCAGCCCTTGGAACGAGGCAAAGCCCTCGATCGCCGCCTCGGGCGCCACGCCCATCGCCTCGGCGAGCGCGAGCGCCGCGAGTGCATCGATCTCGTTGTGCCGCCCCGGCAACGGCAGGATCGAACGCGGCGCCAGACGCTGCCGGCCGCGCACGAACCAGCCCTCCTGCACGCCGAAATCCGTCGCCGCGCCCGGCGCGTCGCTGCCCACCGTCACGCGCCGCGGCGCGCTGCGGGCCATGTCGCGCACGAGGGCGTCGTCGCGCACCACCACCGCCGTCTCCACGCCCTCATAGACGCGCGCCTTGAGGGCGGTATACGCCGCGAGCGAACCGTGCCGGTCGAGGTGATCCTCGGTGACGTTCAGCACCACCGCCGCCTGCACGGCGAAAGGCCCGGCCGTCTCCAGCTGGAAACTCGACACCTCCAGCACCCACACCTCCGGCCAGGGCAACCCGGCCTCCTCGCGCTCGCGTGCGGCGCTGAGGATGGCCGGGGCGATGTTGCCGGCGGCAAGCGCATCGAGCCCGGCGTGCCGCAGCAGATGCGCCGTGAGCGCCGTGGTCGTGGTCTTGCCGTTGGTGCCGGTCACTGCCACCAGCCGCCCCGGACGCCCGCGCGCCTGCCAGGCCTCGTAGAAGAGCGCCAGCTCCCCCTGCACCGGCAGGCCGCGCGAGCGCGCCTGCCGGCACAGCGGCAATTCGGGCGACAGCCCCGGCGAGAGCCACACCCGTTCGACTCCTTCGAGCAGCGACGCCTCGAACGGCCGGCCCAGCACCAGCGATTCGGGCGGCAACAGGGCATCCAGCCTTGCCGCGCCCGGCGGCCGAGCCCGCGTGTCGGCCGCGCGCACGGGCACTCCCCGATACGCGAGCCAGCGCACCATCGCCTCACCGCTCAAACCGAGTCCCAGCACCAGATCCATCGCCCCTCACCGCAGTTTCAAGGTGGAGAGCCCGAAGAGCACCAGCATCAGGGTGACGATCCAGAAGCGGATCACCACCTGGGTCTCTTTCCAGCCCCCCAGTTCGAAATGATGGTGCAGCGGCGCCATGCGCAGGATGCGCTTGCCGCCGGACCACTTGAAGTAGCCCACCTGCAGCATCACCGACAGCGCCTCGGCCACGAACAAGCCGCCCATGATGAAGAGCACCAGTTCCTGGCGCACGATCACCGCGATGGTGCCCATGGCCGCGCCCAGCGCGAGCGCTCCCACGTCGCCCATGAACACCTGCGCCGGATGCGCGTTGAACCACAAGAAACCCAGCCCCGCGCCGCACAGCGCCCCGCAGAAGACGGCGAGCTCCCCCGCTCCAGGAATGTAGGGCACCCCCAGGTAGCGGGCGAACACGGCATGCCCCGCCACGTAGGAAAAAATCGCCAGCGCCCCGGTCACCATCACCGCCGGCGTCACCGCCAGACCGTCGAGCCCGTCGGTGAGATTGACCGCATGACCGGTGCCGTTAATGACGAAGTAGGACAACAGCACGAAACCGCCCAGACCCAGCGGGATCGCCACTTCCTTGAAGAACGGCACGATGAGCTGGGTTTGCACCGGCTCGGTGGCGGTGAGCCCCAGATAGAGGCTTGCCGCGAGCGCGATCGCCGAGGTCCACAGATACTTCCAGCGGCTGGGCAAACCTTTCGGGTCGCGCCGCACCACCTTGCGCCAGTCGTCGACCCAGCCCACGATGCCAAATCCGAGCGTGACGAGCCAGACGGTCCACACGTAGCGGTTGGTCAGATCGCCCCACAGCAGCACCGTCACCGAGACGGCGAGCAGGATCAGCGCTCCACCCATGGTCGGCGTGCCAGACTTTGTCAGATGGGTCTTCGGCCCGTCGGTGCGCACCGTCTGCCCGATCTTCTTTGCCGCAAGCCAGCGGATCACGCGCGGGCCCAGCGCGAAGGAGACGAAGAGCGCCGTCATCGCCGCCAGTACCGTGCGCAGCGTGATGTAACCGAAGACGTTGAACGCCCGGATATCCTGCCCCAGCCAAAGCGCCAATTCCAAAAGCATCGAATCACCCTTGAAGCGCCGCGGACCGAGCCGCGAGCGCGAAAACCACCCGTTCCATGCGCATGAAACGGGACCCTTTGACCAACACCGCCGTCTGTGGCGAGAGCTCCGCGCGCAGCCGCTGTACGAGAGGCTCCAGCTCGGCGAAAGATTCCGCCGCCCGACCAAACGCCGCGGCAGCCTCGCGCGCGAGCTCGCCCAAGGTAAACAGCCGCTCGATACCCGCCGCGCGCGCCTGGACACCCAACTGGGCATGCAGCCGCGGCGCCTCGGAGCCCACCTCGCCCATGTCGCCCAGCACGAGCAGCTTGCGCGCATGCGGCAGCGCCGCGAGCACTTCGATCGCCGCGCGCATGGAGTCCGGATTGGCGTTGTAGGTGTCGTCGATGAGCAAGGCCCCCTGCTCGCCCGGGACCGGCTGCAGCCGTCCGGGCACGGGGACGAAGGCGGCAAGCGCACCGGCCGCCGTCTTGAGCGGCACTTCCAGCGCCACGGCGCAGGCGATCGCCGCGAGCGCGTTGTGCACGTTGTGCCGCCCAGGCAGCGGCAGCGTGAATTCCCCCTCATCGCCCAGCGCACGTACCTGCACGCGCCAGCCCCAGGACAAGGGCTCGGCCGTGCCGCAAACCTCGCCGCCACGGCCGAAAGTAAGCACGCGGCGCCCCGCCGCCATCTCCCGCCACAGGGACGCATGAGGGTCGTCGGCAGGAATGACCGCCGTCCCGTCGGACGCGAGGAAACGGTAGATCTGCCCTTTCTCGCGCGCCACGGTGTCGAGCGTGCCAAACCCCTCGAGGTGGGCGCGCTGCGCCGTGGTCACCAGCGCGACGTCAGGGCGGGCGATGGCGGCGAGCATCGCCATCTCGCCGGGCCGGTTGATGCCCAGCTCGCACACCGCCGCGCGGTGACCCGCTTCGAGCTCCAGCAAGGTGAGCGGCAGGCCGATGTCGTTGTTGCGGTTGCCGCGCGTGGCGAGCACCGACTCCGCCCCGAAGTGCGCGCGCAGGATCGCTGCCGTCATCTCCTTGACGGTGGTCTTGCCGTTGCTGCCGGTGATGCCGGCCACCGGCCACGGGAAACGCGCCCGCCAAGCGGCGGCGAGCCGGGCGAGCGCGTGGCGGGTATCCTCGACCACGAGGAAAACCCCGGCCGGCTGCCGTGACGCCCACCAACGCCGTTCGACCAGGGCGGCGGCCGCCCCGGCCGCGAGCGCAGCGGCGACGAAATCGTGCCCGTCGAAGCGCGCTCCGCGCAGGGCCACGAAGAGCTTGCCCACGAGCGGGGCGCGCGAGTCGATCTCCACGCCGGCGATTTCGCACTCGCCGCTGCCAACGCGTTCGACCTCCTCACCCTGCCCGGCGAGCAGGTCGGCGAGCTCCGCCAGTGGCGTGTTCACGGCAACTCCGGGAAGAGATTGCGTTCGCGCCAGCGCGCCAGCGCCGCCTCGGCTTCCTGCTGGTCACTGAAGGGATGGCGCACGCCAGCGATCTCCTGATAGGGTTCGTGCCCCTTGCCGGCGAGCAGGATCACGTCGTCGGCGCCGGCCGTCTCGATCGCCTGGGCGATGGCCTTGGCCCGATCGGGCTCGACGAGGAGGTCGCTGCGTTCGATGCCGGCGAGGATGTCGGCGATGATCGCCTCGGGCGGTTCGGAGCGGGGGTTGTCGGAAGTGACGATCAAGGCATCGGCGCGCGCCGCCACCGTGCCCATGAGCGGACGCTTGCCCCGGTCCCGATCCCCGCCGCACCCGAAGACGACCACGAGCCGCCCGCCGCGGGTCCGGGCCGTGGGCACGAGCGCCGAGATCACCTGCTCGAGCGCATCCGGCGTATGGGCATAGTCGATCACCACCAAGGGTTCCGCCACCCCGCCGAGCCACTGCATCCGCCCCGGCGGCGGCACCACCCGCCCCAGCGCCGCCGCCGCCCGCTCGAGCGCCACGCCACGCGCAAGGAGCGCCCCCAGCACCAAGAGCGCATTGCCGGCATTGAAGGTACCGAAGGCCGGCAGGTGCATGGGCAGCGTGCGATCCTCGAGGGCGAGCATCAGGCGCTGGCCGCTCGTGCCTTCGCGCGGCGGCTCCGCGAGCCACAGGGGCCGCACGCCCGGCAACGCCGGACGTGCCCTCAGACTCACCGCCCAAGTCTCCAGCCCGCGGGCAGCGCACTCGCGCGCGATGGCCTCGCCCACGGCGTCATCCACGTCGATCACCGCCGCACGCAGCTCCGGCCGCTCGAAGAGCCGCCGCTTGGCCGCCGCATAGGCTTCCATGCTGCCGTGATAGTCGAGGTGATCGCGCGTGAGGTTGGTGAAGAGCGCCACGTCGAAGCGCACACCGGCGACTCGGTCCTGTACCAAGCCGATGGAGGAAACCTCCATCACCGCTGCCTGGCAGCCGGCATCGAGAAAACGCCGCAGCCAGGCGTGGATCTGGGGCGCCTCGGGCGTGGTGAATCCCAGGTCCTCCAGACGGCCGATGCGCCCGCAGCCGAGCGTACCGATCACCCCGCACGCCACCCCGAGCGCTTCCAATGCCTGCGCCAGCCACTGGCTGGTGGTCGTCTTGCCGTTGGTGCCGGTGACGCCGGCCACCCACAAGGATTGCGACGGCGCCCCATAGACACGGTCGGCGAGAAGGCCAGCCATGGGCCGCAGCCCCTCCACGGCGATCAAGGGAACCCGGTTGGCCAATTCGGGCGGAGGGACCCAGCCATCCCCGGCCTCATAGACCACCGCCTCCGCACCGGCGGCAAGCGCCTGGACGAGGTAGTTCCTGCCGTCGGTCTTCTCTCCCGGCCAGGCCAGGAACAGCGTACCTGGCGCCACTTGCCGGGAATCGTGCGTCACCGCCCGCGGATAGACCCCTTGCCGGTGCAGCTCCCACCACAGATCCTCGATGTCGCGTATCGGATTCATGTCAGCCTCGCGGTCGTTCGGCTGCCGCCACTGCCGGTCCAGGCATGTCCGGCGCCACGCCGAGGCCGGGCAATACCTGCCCGACGATCTCGGCGAACACCGGCGCCGCCACGATGCCACCGTAGTAGGACTTCACTTTGGGTTCGTCGATCATCACCGCCACCACCAGCCTCGGCTGGGAAGCCGGAGCATAGCCGACGAAAGAAGCGACGTATTTGTCCACATAACGCCCGTCTTCGAGTTTGTGCGCCGTACCGGTCTTGCCGGCGGTACGATACCCTGCCACCGCCGCGCGCGTCGCGGTTCCCCCGGCCTGGGTGACGAGTTCCATCATCGCCTTCACCTCCTGCGCCGTCTTGGGCGAAAGAAGCCGGCGCTGCTCGGAGACCGGAGGGGGCGCATCGCGCCGCGTCAGCGACAGGGGCAGCATCACCCCGTCGTTGGCGATCGCCTGATAGGCATGCGCCAGCTGCAGCAGGGAAGTGGAGATGCCATGACCATAGGCCATGGTCGCCACCTCGATGGGCTTGAGAGAGCCGGAAGGCAGCATGCGCCCCGATGCCACCCCGGGCAGAGGCAGATCGGGGCGCACGCCGAAACCGAAAGCCCGGTAGTGTTGCCAGAGATCCCTCGAATCGAGGCCGAGCGCGATCTTGGCCACTCCCACGTTGGACGACTTCTGGATCACCTGGGATACCGTCAGGGCACGATCGCCGGTATGCGAATCCCGGATCGTGTGGTTGCCTACCTGGAAGACGCCCCCCTGGATGTCGATGAGCGTGTCCGGTCTGACCTTGCCGCGCTCCAGTGCCAAGGCAACCAGCACGGGCTTCATCACCGAGCCGGGCTCGTAGATGTCGGTGACCACGCGGTTGCGCACCTCGCTCAAGTCGAGCCCCGTGCGGCGGTTGGGATTGTAGCTGGGCCAATTGGCGAGCGCCAGGATTTCCCCCGTGCGCACGTCGATCACCACCGCCCCGCCGGCGCGCGCCTGATGCAGTTCCACCGCCCGCTCCAGCGCCCGGTAGGTGATGTGCTGGATGCGCGCATCGAGCGAAAGCACCACGTCGCGCCCGTCGCGCGGCCGCTGCACCCAGACCGAATCCTGCACCACGCGGCCGTGCCGGTCCTGGATCACCAGGCGTTTGCCAGCCTCCCCCTGGAGCATGGCCTGCAGACTCGCCTCCAGCCCCTCGATGCCGTTGCCATCGACGTCGACGAGCCCCACCAGCTGGGCGAATGCCTCGCCCTGAGGATAGAAACGCTGATATTCCTCGACCACGCCCACGCCCTCGAGGCCGAGCTGGGCCAGCGGTGCGGCCTGATCTGGAGGCAACTGCCGTCGCAGATAGACGAATCGGCGCCCGCCTTGACCGAGGCGCCGATCCAATTCATCGGTACTCATGCCCAAGGCGTGCGCCAGCCGGGCAAAATCCTCCGTCGACCATTCGCGCACCTTGGCCGGGTCGGCCCAGATGCTGGCCACCGGCGAGGAATCGGCGAGGATCTGACCGTTGCGATCGAGCACACGCCCGCGCATGGCCGGCACCTCGATCTGGCGTTCATAGCGCGCCTCGCCCTGCTGCTGGAGAAAATCTCGCTGTACTCCCTGCAGATACGCCGCCCGCACCACCAGAGCCGCCAGCAGGGTCAGCAGCAAACCCGCCATCAGCCGCTGGCGCCATACCGGAACCGCCAGCACCAACATCGGATTGACCGCCGTCTTTTCCATCGTCAACGCTCCCACGGCACGATCTGCTCTGGCCGCGGCGACGCCAGGCCCAATTTTTCCTGCGCCAGGCGCTGTACCCGG
>NZ_JSYB01000056.1:0-12826 GCF_054823945.1 Tepidiphilus sp. HLB4
CGAACCCCTCAACAAAAACCCCCGCCGTAGGCTGATGGCGGGGGTTTTTGCGTCGACCCAGGCTCCCGGGGCTCTGCGTTTCTGCCCCCTCAAAGTTACGCAAAATACCCTCTTTGCCGCTGCTTTTCCTCCCTTGGGAAGTGCGAGGGCTGGTGTATAGTGATCCCGAGACGACGACGGGGTGCGCCATGTCCAAAAAAATGACCATTGCGAAGCGCTTGGGCTGGGGGTTCGGCAGTCTGCTCGCCTTGATGGTGCTGATCACAGCAATCGGTATCCAGCGTGTGGCGTTCATGGACGAGACGCTCACCGCCGTGAACCGGGGGGCGACGCTGAAACAACGCTATGCCATCAACTTCCGCGGCAGCGTGCACGATCGCGCCATCGCCGTGCGCGATGCGGTGCTGGAGCACGATCTGACGGCGGCCAAGGCGCACGTGGCGGATATCGAGCGCCTGGCGGCTTTCTATGCCGACTCGGCGCAAAAGCTCGACCAGCTGATGGCGACGGATGCCACCGAAGAGGACAGACGGCTTCTGGCGCGCATCAAGGAGATCGAGCGACGGGCGGTGCCGGGGACGCAAAGGGTTATCGATCTGCGGTTGAGCGGTGACGTGGAGGCGGCGCGCACAATGCTGTTGCGCGAAGTCTCTCCCGCTTACACCGAATGGCTGGCTGCGATCAACGCCTTCATCGACCGCCAGGAAAGCGTGATCCGGCACGATCTCGATGAGGTGCGTTCGGTGGCGGGCGGTTTCCGTAACCTGATGCTGCTGGTGACCGGCGTGGCGCTGGTGATCTCGGTGACGCTGGCCTCGATGACGATTCGCTCCATTCTCGCTACCCTGGGCGCGGAGCCCGATGAGGTGGCCGAGGCGATCCGGCGTCTGGCCGCTGGTGAGTTGGGGCAGCGCCTGAACACGCGCTATCCCGAGAGCGTCATGGGGGTGTTGCAGCAGACCCTGCTGCGGTTGCTCGAAACGATCAAGCAGGTGAATGCGGCGGCGTCCGATATCGCAGCTCAATCGGGGCGGCTGGAGGAGATCAGCCAGAGCAATCAGCGTCAGGTACAGATCCAGTCGGCCGAGACCGAGAAAATGGCACGGGCGGTCGAGCGGATGGGAGGGAACGTCGATCAGGTGGCGACGTTCGCTCAACAGGCGGCCGAGGCGGCGGTGGAAACCGACAAGCAGGTGGAGAGCGGCAACGAGGTGGTGCAGAAGACGGCCGAGGCGATGAACCATCTCGGTGAGACGCTCGAGGAGGTGGCGGCGACGGTGAGCGAGGTCTCGAAAGACAGCGCGAACATCGAGAAGATCACCGCGGTGATCGATGAGGTCGCCCAGCAGACGAATCTGCTGGCGCTCAACGCCGCCATCGAAGCAGCCCGAGCCGGGGAGTATGGCCGGGGCTTTGCCGTGGTGGCCGATGAGGTGCGTTCCTTGGCCGTGCGCACCCAGGATTCGACGCGTGAAATTCAGGAGATGATCGCCAGGCTGCAGCACGGTACGGTCCGGGCGGTGCAGGTGATGGAGACGAGCCGCGAGGTGGCACGCACGACTTTGGAGTATAGTCGCGAAGCGCAGAAGGCATTGGCGAACATTCGCAGCGAGGCGGGGGAGGTCCGTACCCTCAATGGTCGCATTGCCGAAGCGGTAGAGGCGCTGCGCCAGGCGGCTGAGGAGCTGGAGCGTAACATTGGGGCGATCCAATCTTCGACCAAGCAAACGGCGGCGAGCTCCGACGAATTGGCCGGGGCGAGCCGCACGCTCGCTGCTCTGGCGGAGAATCTGAAGAAACTGGTGCAGTTTTTCCGGTGGTGACGGTGAACGTCGATATCCTGATTCATGGTGGCGGTTTGGCGGGGCTGGCGTGTGCGGCGGCGCTACGCGATTCTCCCTGGAAAGTGGGGCTGATCGAGCCTCAGCCGCAGCGAGGGCATGAGGGGCAGTGGGATGCCCGCGTCTATGCCTATACGCCAGCGGCCGTGGCGCTGCTGGAGCGGCTCGACGTGTGGCCTCGCCTGGATCCAGAGCGCTGGTGCGCGGTCGATCGCATGGAGGTGTTTGGCGATGCAGGCGGGATGCTGTCCTTTTCCGCCTACGAGGCGGGGTTGAGCCGGCTCGCCGTGATCGCCGAGCAGTCGCTGGTGCGCGATGCCTTGTGGGAGGCGGTGCGGCGGCAGCGCAATCTCACGCTGCTCACCGGCGAAGGCAAGGCGGGGCAGGCGCTGGTGAGTGAGGAGGGCACGCTCACGGTGGTGTGCCGCGATGGCTCGCGCGTGCGCACGCGGCTGCTCGTGGGCGCCGACGGGCGGCAGTCGTGGGTGCGCATGCAGGCCGGGCTTCCGGCGCGGGTGGTGCCTTACCATCAGCAAGGGATCGTGGCCAATTTCGCGGTGCAGCGGCCGCATCGGCATGTGGCGCGGCAGTGGTTTCGCGACGACGGCGTGCTTGCTTTTCTCCCTCTGCCGGGGGAGCGGGTGTCGATCGTGTGGTCGGCGCCGCAGCCGCAGGCGGAAGCATTGCTCGCACTCGACGAGGCGGCCTTCGCGCGCCGCGTGGAAGCGGCGAGCGGCGGCATACTCGGGGCGATGACGACGATCACGCCGCGGCAGGCTTTTCCGCTTTCTTTGCTGCGCTGCCCGCAGGTGGTGCGCCCGCGCGTGGCGCTCATCGGCGATGCGGCGCACGGCATCCACCCGCTTTCGGGGCACGGGATCAACCTGGGATTCAACGACGTGGCGGTGCTCGGCGAGGTGCTCCGCGCTCTGCCGCCCGAGGCCGATCCCGGCGCCTTGCCGGTGCTGTCGCGCTATGCTAGGCGGCGGGCCGAGGAGCCTTGGCTGATGCAGACGGCCACCGACGCGCTGGCGCGGCTTTTTGCGCTGCAGCCGGTGCCGCTGCGGCAGTTGCGTAACGTCGGGATGCGGTTGGTCGATCGGCTGCCGTTCGTCAAGGAGGCGCTGGTGCGCTATGCCGCGTTCGGGGATTTTTTCGTGCAGGAGAACGAGTGATGGGGTGGTGGAAAAAAACGCTGGTGGCGCTGGCGGTGGCCTTGGGTTTGGCGACGGCCGCGTTTGCCGGTGAAAAGGAAGTGAAAGCGAAGGTGGAGGCGTTTTTGGGAGCGCCGGCGGTAAGTTCGGTGCGCACCGTACCTTACGGCGGTCTCTACGAGGTGGTGCTGACGACGGGCGAGGTGGTCTATACCGACGAGAAGGTGTCCTACATTCTCACGGGCTCGATCATCGATACGGCCAAGCGGGAAGACATCACGGCCAAGCGCATGGATGAGCTTGCGCGCATCGACTTTTCCGCCTTGCCGCTCGATCGGGCGATCAAGCTCGTGCGCGGCAAGGGCACGCGGGTACTGGCCACGTTCGAGGATCCGAACTGTACGTTCTGCAAGAAGCTCGCCAAGGAGCTGCAGACGATCGACGACGTGACGATCTACGTCTTCCTTTATCCCATTCTGGGGCCGGATTCGGTAGAGAAGGCGAAGCGCATCTGGTGCGCGCCGGATCGGGCCCAGACGTGGGTCGCCTGGATGATCGAAGGCAAACCGGTTCCGGAGACGGCTTCCTGCGACACGAAGGCGATCGAACAGAACGTGGCGCTCGGTGAAAAGCTGCGGATCTCCGGGACGCCGACGATCTTCCTCGCCTCGGGGGACCGGCTGGGCGGCTACCTGCCGGCAGCCAAGCTCGAAGAGCGCTTGAAGCGGGTGCGGTAAACCGCGAACGCGCCTTCTTTTATGGCTGTCGTGTGCCCGAAAGGCAGGTGAGCGGTAGCCCTCCTCCGGCTGGCTCGGCGACATAAGGCGCCCGGGCACTCGCCCAGACGAGGAGGGCGAGGGCGCCGAGCGTGAGGAGCGCGTGCCGGCGCTGCCAGCGCGCATCGGGGAGGATTCTGCGTGCCGCGGCGCGCACGAGGCGCCAGCCGGCCACGGCGATGGCGGCGAGCGCGAGGCCGATGAGGCGGGCGCCGGTCGCATCGATCCACCAGCCGCAGCCGGAATCGCTTTGTTCTGGAAGGTAGAAAGCGGGTGCGGCCCACAAGAGCCAGAGGCCGGTGAGGGCGCAGAAGACGATGGCGAAGGCGAGGAAGGCGCGCATGCGCCCGTGCCCTTTCAGTCGGATTCGTCGAAGAGCGTGCCCAGCGCCGTTTCGGGGCGCGGTGGCGCCTTGAGGCCGAGGTGGGCGTAGACGGCGGGCGTAGCAATGCGTCCGCGCGGGGTGCGCTGCAGGTAACCCTGCTGGATGAGGTAGGGTTCGAGCACGTCTTCGATGGTGTCGGCCGACTCGCCGATGGCCGCGGCGAGGTTGTCGAGCCCCACCGGGCCGCCGGCGAACTTCTCGATCACGGCCGAGAGGAGCTTGCGGTCCATCAGGTCGAGCCCCAGGGGGTCGACGTCAAGCAGGGCGAGTGCCCGGTCGGCGATCTCGGCGGTGATGGCGCCGGCGGCGCGCACCTCGGCGAAGTCGCGCACGCGGCGTAGCAGCCGGTTGGCGATGCGCGGCGTGCCGCGCGCGCGGCGGGCGATCTCGAGGGCGCCGGCCTCGTCGATGCGCACGTCCAGCAGCTGCGCCGAGCGGCGTACGATGTGGGCGAGATCCTCAGGGGCGTAGAATTCCAGCCGGGCGACGATGCCGAAGCGGTCGCGCAGCGGGTTGGTGAGCATGCCGGCGCGGGTGGTGGCGCCCACGAGGGTGAAGGGGGCGAGATCGAGCTTGATCGAACGCGCGGCCGGCCCTTCGCCGATCATGATGTCGATTTGATAATCCTCCATCGCCGGATAGAGGATTTCCTCGATCACCGGTGAGAGCCGGTGGATCTCGTCGATGAAGAGCACGTCGTTGGGTTCGAGGTTGGTGAGGATTGCGGCGAGATCGCCGGGCCGTTCGAGCACCGGCCCGGAGGTCTGCTTGAGCCCCACGCCCATTTCGCCGGCGATGATGTGCGCGAGCGTCGTCTTGCCCAAACCGGGGGGGCCGAAGAGGAGGACGTGATCGAGGGCTTCGCCGCGGCGGCGCGCGGCCTGGATGAAGAGGTCGAGCTGCTCGCGCACCTTGGGCTGGCCGATGTACTCGGCCAGGCGCTTGGGGCGCAGCGCCCGCTCGAAGGCATCTTCGGGGCGCGCGGCCGGGCCGATGAGCCGCGCCTCGGCAGAAGAAGCGGCAAGGGCGTCGGTTTCGATGGCCATGGCGGCGTTGCCCCGGCGAACCCTTAGCCGGCCGCGACGGGGGTAGGTTCGACTTCCCGCGGCGGCAGGGCGATTTCGTGGTTCTTGCTGTAGCGGTAGTCGTTGAACACGTGCTCGGCGGTGAGCAGCTGGTAGCTGCCGTCAGGGAGCCGATGCGTCGTGTCTTTCAGCCGGTAGGTGTAGTGCCCGCAGGTCCAGCAGTCGAAGTTGCGCATGTGGGTGCACAGACAGGTCTTGTCCCACACGTGGATTGTCTTGGCGTGCGGGTTTTTCTCGACTTCGCGGTTGTAGGCGTCGATGTAGGCGCAGTGGCCGTTCGCGTCGAGCAGGTAGCCGAAGGCTTCGCAGTTGGGCCGGATGCCGGCACCGATGGCAGGGCTGGATTTCAGCATGCGCATAGGGTAGCCGGTGGGTGAGATGGTGTTGACCTCGATGTCTTCCTCGTTGGCCTTGAAGTATTCCTGCTTGACGCGATCGGGCAGGCCGCATTCCTTGGTGACGGTGAAGCGCGTGGCGACCTGGACGGCAGCGGCCCCCATCTCGAGGAATTCGACGGCATCCGTGCCGGTGAAGATGCCGCCGGCAGGGATGACGGGGATGGCGAGTTCTTCGCGTGCGAGGTATTGGAGTACTTCGGTGACGATGCTGCGCAGGTCGTAGCGCGCCCAGTCGAGGCCGAAGCCGAGGTGTCCGCCGGCAAGCGGCCCTTCCACCACCACGAAATCGGGTAGCCGCCGCGTACGCGCGCTCTTTTTGAGGAAGAGCTGCAAGGCGCGCACCGAGGAGACGATGATGCCGAGCTTGGCATCGCGAAAACGCGGGTGCTCTTCGATGAGGGCGAAGGAGCCCAGATGCAGCCCGGCCGAGAGGGTGATGCCGTCGATGCCGGCATCGAGCGCCGATTCCAGCCGCACCTTGAGCGTTTCCTTGGGCGCGGCCATCGTGAGCTTCTCCATGCAGTTGATGAAGATGAGCCCTGGGCCGCGCTTGCGTTCCATGGTGCGCAGCACGTGCATCTTCTGCGCTTCGGCCAGGAGTCCGAGGTCGAATTTCACCGCCGACTTGTCCAGGCTCTTGACGTTATATTTGTAGCGCTTGAGTTTTTCTTTGGTGTAGGCGGTGTCGTAGCGCCGGTCGGTGACGGTGGGCACCATGGCGTCCGAGATGTGCCCGATGCCGCCGAGGCGGGCGATCTCGAGGGCGAGGTCGGCGTTGGAGATGTCGACGCCCATCCCTCCGAGCATGATGGGGATCAGCTCGGGGCCGTGGCGGCCGAAACGGAAACGGAATTCATCGACACAGCGATCGGCAGCGGACATCATCGAACGAACGACCCTCTTGACTTCGGACAAACGGCGCTATTGTACGCGTTTTGACGGCAGGCACGGTGCTTTGCCGTCAAAACACGACGAAATGACATCATTGAGACCTCTCGCCAAGGCAGGAAGTTCAGCGCTGAATTTTTCCCCAAGTGTCTTTCAGCCCGACGGTGAGGTTGAAGACCGGGGCTTCGGGCCGGTGGTCGTGGCGGTCGGTGACGAAATAGCCGTGCCGTTCGAACTGGAAGCGCGTCTCGGGGGGAACCTGCGCGGCCTGGGGTTCGACGAAAGCGCGGTAGCGGCGCAGCGACTCGGGGTTGAGGTCTTCGAGGAAGGAGCGCGGTGCGCCGTCCGGGCCCGGTTCGGTGCCGGGGCGGGGGTGGCGGAAGAGCCGGTCGTAGTGCCGGATCTCGGCTTCGATCGCGTGCGCGCACGACAGCCAGTGGCAGTTGCCCTTGGTCTTGTAGCGATCGGCGCCGGGTGTGCCGCTCTTGGAGTCGGGGAAATGGCGGGCGTGCACGCGCACCACGCGACCGGATTCGTCTTTGTCGCAACCGGTGCATTCGATGACATAGCCGTAGCGCAGCCGTACCGTGGCCCCGGGCGTGAGGCGATGGAAACCTTTGACCGGCGTTTCCATGAAGTCGCCGCGCTCGATCCATAGATGCCGTGTGAATGGGATGCGCCGCTTGCCCCGTTCCGGATCGAGCGGGTGGTTGGGCGCTTCGCACCATTCGACGTGATCTTCGGGGAAGTCGTCGATCACCAGTTCCAGGGGGTCGAGCACGGCGATGCGCCGCTCGGCCGCTTCGTTGAGGTGATCGCGCATGGCTTGTTCGAGGACTTCGTAGCCGATCCAGCCGTCGGCCTTGCTCACGCCGATGCGCTCGCAGAAGAGGCGGAAGCCTTCGGGCGTGTAGCCGCGCCGACGTCCGCCGGCAAGCGTCGGCAGGCGCGGGTCGTCCCAGCCGTCTACGTGCCGTCCTTCGACGAGCTCGATGAGCTTGCGCTTGGAGAGCACCACGTATTCGAGGTTGAGGCGGGCGAACTCGATCTGGCGCGGCAGGGGACGGGAGAAAATGCCGGCCTCGGCGAGCGCTTCCAGCAGCCACTCGTAGAAGGGGCGCTGGTCCTCGAATTCGAGGGTGCACAGCGAATGCGTGATGCCTTCGATGGCGTCTTCGATGGGGTGGGCGTAGGTATAGGTGGGGTAGAGGCACCAGGCATTGCCCGTGCGGTAGTGGGAGACGTGCCGGATGCGGTAGAGGATGGGGTCGCGCAGGTTGAGGTTGGGGCTCGCCATGTCGATCTTGGCGCGCAGCACGTGCGCCCCGTCGGGAAATTCCCCGGCGCGCATGCGACGGAAGAGCGCGAGGTTCTCCTCGATGCTGCGGTTGCGATAGGGGCTGTCCCGGCCGGGTTCGGTGAGCGTGCCGCGCAGCGCACGGATCTCTTCGGGCGGCAGCGAATCGACGTAGGCCAGCCCTCGCTCGATGAGCGCCTCGGCGCAGCGGTACATGGTCTCGAAGTAGTCGGAGGCGAAGTACAGGTGCTCGCCCCAGTCGTAGCCGAGCCAGCGCACCGCCTCCAGGATGGCTTCGACGTAGTCCATGCTCTCCGTGGTGGGGTTGGTGTCGTCGAAGCGCATGTGGCAGCGTCCGCCGTAGAGCCGGGCCAGACCGAAATTGAGCACGATGGACTTGGCGTGGCCGAAGTGCAGGTAGCCGTTGGGCTCGGGCGGGAAGCGCGTGACGACCTGGCGGTAGCGGCCGGCCGCGAGGTCTTCGTCGATGGCGTTCTTGATGAAGTGGGCAGGAGGGGCGAGGTCGCTCACGATATCGACTTCCGGGAATGCCGAAAACGCGATTCTAGCGCGACCGGGGCGTCGTGGCGCGTTGGGCGTCCCGCGGTGGCGGGAACCCGTCCGCTTTTTTCGCGGTCTTTGTCGAGATCCTTTTACCCTTGGCCGCATTTTTGCGGCACAATCATCGATTTTTTCGAGTTTGTCCAACACTCTGCCCGTGCTCGTCGAATCTCCTGAATCTTTCCGCGAGGCAGGTCGCCTCGATTTGAGCCGCTGTCTGTCACAGGACCGCGGGCCGATCCTTGCGCTCGTCAAGCGCTTGCGCCGGGCCAAGGGCGAGGCGCGCGAGCGGCTCTCGGCGCAGCTCGCGCAGCGCCTGGAGCGCTCGCAGGCGGCGTGGGAGGCGCGCTTGGCGCGTCGTCCCCGGGCCGAGTGCGTGCCCGATCTGCCGGTGAGCGAACGCGCCGCCGAGCTGGAGGCGGCGATCCGCGCGCACCGGGTGGTGATCGTCTGCGGGGAGACCGGTTCGGGCAAGACGACGCAGCTGCCCAAGATCTGCCTCGCCGCCGGGCGCGGCATCGCCGGGCAGATCGCCCATACCCAGCCGCGGCGCATCGCCGCGCGGGCCACGGCCGAGCGCATCGCCCAGGAACTGGGCTCGCCTCTGGGGCGGGACGTGGGCTACAAGGTGCGTTTCCACGACCGCACCTCGCCCGAGTCGTACGTCACCCTGATGACGGATGGCATTTTGCTGGCCGAGACGGCAAGCGATCCGTGGCTGTCGCGCTACGATACCATCATCATCGACGAGGCGCATGAGCGCAGCCTCAACATCGACTTCCTGCTCGGCTATCTGCATCGCCTGCTCGCGCGCCGCGAGGATCTCAAGGTGGTGATCACCTCGGCGACGATGGATGCCGAGCGCTTTGCGGCGCATTTCGCGCCGGTGGCGGGCGATGTTCCCATCCTCGAGGTGAGCGGGCGGCTCTATCCGATCGAGATCCGTTACCGTCCGGTGGAGGCGATCGACGGGGAGGAACTCGCCGCGCTCGAAGGGGAGGAAGGGGATGGAAAGCGCGCGGCGCGCGCCGCCGCCGAGGAGCGCGATCTCTTCGACGGGATCGTCGCCTGCGTCGAGGAAGCCTGGCGCGAGGGGCCGGGGGACATCCTCGTCTTCCTGCCCGGCGAGCGTGAAATTCGGGAAGCCAAGGAGGCGCTGGAGCGGCGGGCGACGGTGCGCGGCGAGTTCGAGATCCTGCCGCTCTTCGCGCGCCAGTCGGCGCAGGAGCAGGCGCGCGTCTTCCGGCGCGGAGCCCTGCCGCGGGTGATCTTGGCTACCAACGTGGCCGAGACTTCGCTCACCGTGCCGGGCATCCGCTATGTGATCGATACGGGGCTGGCGCGGGTCAAGCGCTATTCGCCGCGGCAGAAGGTCGAGCAGCTGCGGGTGGAGCGCATCTCGCAGGCGGCGGCGAACCAACGCGCCGGGCGCTGCGGCCGGGTGATGGACGGGGTGTGTTTCCGGCTCTACGCCGAAGAAGATTTTGCCGCGCGGGCGGCGCACACCGACCCCGAAATTCTGCGCTCGTCGCTTGCCGGTGTGATCCTGCGCATGCAGGCGCTCGATCTGGGTGAGATCGAGGGGTTCCCTTTTCTCGATCCGCCGGCGCCGCGTGCGATCGAAGATGGCGTGCGCGAACTGGTGGAACTCTCCGCGCTCGATGCGACCACCCGCACGCTCACCGAAGTGGGGCGAACGCTCGCGGCGCTGCCGCTCGATCCCAAGATCGGGCGCCTGCTCGCGGCCGGGCGGCAGTACGGATGCCTGGCCGAGATGCTGGTGCTCGCGGCGGCGCTGTCGGTGCAGGATCCGCGCGAGCGCCCTGCCGAGCAGCTCGCCCAGGCCGACCAGAAGCATGCGCTCTTTCGCGGGCGCGAGCGCGAGGCGCAGTCGGAATTCTATTGGTACCTCAACCTGTGGCGAGCCTGGCGCGAGCTCGAGCGGCACGAGTCGACGAACAAGCAGCGGCAGTGGTGCCGGGCGCATTTCCTTTCCTGGCTGCGCATGCGCGAGTGGCGCGACGTGTGGACCCAGCTGCATGCGCTCGTCACCGAACACGGCTGGCGCGAGAACGAGCACCCGGCCGGCTACGAGGCGGTGCATAAGGCGCTCATCGCTGGCCTCGTGCGCCATGTCGGGCTGAAGCAGGAGGACGTGAGCGGGCCTCAGGCAGGCAGTTACCTCGGCGCCGGTGGTATCCGTTTCTGGATCCATCCTTCTTCGCCGCTTGCCAAGCGCGGGCCGAAGTGGGTGCTCGCCGCCGAACTGGTGGAGACGACGCGTCTCTACGCGCGCTGCGTTGCCCGCATCGAGCCGGCCTGGATCGAGGAAGTGGCGCCGCACCTCATCCGGCGTCAGCTGGAGGCGCCGCACTGGGCGAAGAGGGCGGGCGAAGTGCGCGCCTGGGAGCGGGGCACCCTTTTCGGCCTGCCGATCTATGCGCAACGCGCCGTGCCTTACCGCGACGTCGATCCCGCCCTGTGCCGCACGCTCTTCATCCGCGACGCGCTGGTGGCGGGCGAAGTGGAGCCGGCCCAGCTCGCGCGCATGAAGTTTCTGCAGCACAATCTGCGCCTGGTCGAGGAGATCGAGCGCCTGGAGCAGAAAACGCGCCGGCCCGACGTGCTGGTCGACACCGCCCTGATCGAAGCCTTCTACGACCATCTGATCCCGCAGGACGTGGTCGATCTGGCGAGTTTCGAATCCTGGCGCAAGCAGGCCGAGCGCGGTGCGCCCAAGCTGCTCTATCTCACGCGCGAGCAGTTGATGCGGCACGAGGCGGCCGGCGTCACCACCGAGCGTTTCCCTTCCGCTTTCGTGCTCTACGGCCAGCCGCTTGCGCTCGAATACAAGCACGATCCTGCGGCCAACGACGACGGGGTGACGCTGGTGGTGCCGCTTGCCTTGCTCAACCAGGTGTCGGCGGCGCGCTGCGAATGGCTGGTGCCGGGGCTCTTGGAAGACAAGGTGCTGCGTTTGCTGAAGACGCTGCCGCAGAAGCACCGCCATCGCCTGCAGCCGCTGCCGGAGCGGGCCAAAGAATTCTGCGCTGCGGTGGAAGCAGGCGAGATCGCTGCCGAGCGGCCACTGCTCGAAGCATTGGCCGAGTTCGTCGCAGCACGTACGCAGCTGCCTACGCCCGAGGCGGCGTTCCGTCCCGAAGTGTTGCCGCCTTATTGTTTCATGAACTTCCGCGTCGAGGGGCCCGACGGCCGCATCCTCGCGCAGGGGCGCTCGCTTGCCGAGTTGCGTGCGCGGCTGGGCGAGACGGTGCGCTCGCGTTTTGCCGAGCTGGGGGGTTTGCTGGCGGCCAAGGCGGGCGATGCCGGAACGAAAACCGCAGGGGAAGGGGAGCGCGCTGCTTCGTCCGTCCGCGGTGCAACGGGCCGTGGAGGCGAAGGAAAGGACGGTGCGGCGGCGAGGGCGATGCGTGCGCGCGAGGGGCGCAAAGCGCCGTCGTCTTCCGGCGAGGCGGGTGGCAACGGCAGGGACGGCGTATCCGCTGCCGGAGGGACGGGCGCGGGCGGTTCCGCCGCCACGCCGCTCGCGGACAAAGCGACCGGCTGGGACTTCGGTACTCTGCCGGAACTCGTCGAGGTAGAGATCGACGGCGTCACCGCCATCGGTTTTCCGGCGCTGGAGGACGTGGGCGATGGAGTGCGGCTGCGCGCCTGCGACACGGAGGAAGAGGCCGAGGCTCTGCACCGGCGCGGCGTGCTGCGCCTGCTGCGCTTCGCACTCAAGGAGTCGGTGCGCGCGATCGAACGCCATCCCGACTGGCGGGCGCTTGCCATCACGTGGATGCCCTATGGCAACGAGGCGGAGCTGCGCGAGGCGGTGATCGAGGCAAGCCTTGCGCGCGTCTGCCTCGAGGAAGAACTGCCGCGCGACGCACAGGCGTTTGCCGCGCGCGTGGCCGCGGGCAGGGAGCGCTTGGTGCTGGTAGCGCAGGAGCTCATGCGCCTGCTCGCGCAGTGGCTCGCCGAGCGCCGCGCGATCGAAAAACGCCTGGAGACGCTGCGTCGGGCGCACCCCGAGGCCGTCGCCGACGTCGAATCCCAGCTCGCGGCCCTCTTCCCGCCGCGTTTCCTGGCGACGATCCCTTGGGCGCGGCTGCAGCATTACGGGCGCTATCTCAAGGCGATCGGCGTGCGCCTCGACAAGCTGCAGAAAGATCCCGCCCGCGACCGGCAATGGCTGCAGTCCTGGCGCCAGGTGGCCTCCCCCTGGGAGCGGGCCTGGCGGGAGGCCAAAGGCCGGCCTTCGACCTTCCTCGAAGAATTCCGTTGGTTGCTCGAAGAGCTGCGCGTAGGGCTCTTCGCCCAGGAGCTGAAAACACCGGTGCCGGTGAGCGTCAAGCGGCTGGAGAAGATGTGGCAGGCGGGGGCGAGGTGATTACGGTGCAGGCTATGTCAAGGCAAAATAGAAATGTCCGGTCGT
>NZ_JSYB01000057.1:0-17069 GCF_054823945.1 Tepidiphilus sp. HLB4
CTTTGATGCGTTCGGCGAATTGCATGGTCACTTCCCCCAGGTCATAGAATTCGGGCACGTCGAGAGAAGAGGTGTCTGTAGCTGGCGTCGCGTCGGGCGTTCATAAAGCAGTATAACCGATTTTCATGAATTTGGCATGCCATTTTTCAACGTAGACATCCGCTCCACCACCTCGCTCAGCCCCGAGACCCGTTGCGCCTCCGGAAAGGAAGAGAGATCCTTGTCCTGCCCCGGCGGCACGACGAGATACAGCGAAGGGATGCCGGCGGCGCGGCCGGCTTCGAGGTCGCTGATCTTGTCGCCCACCAGCAGCGAGCGCGCGAGGTCGATGCCGTGTTCTTGCGCGGCGCGCAGGATCATGCCGGGCTCGGGCTTGCGGCAGGCGCAGGCGCGGGTGTAACGCGCCACGCTTCCTTGGGGGTGGTGCGGGCAGTAGTAGATGCCGGCCAGTTCGATGCCTTGCCCGTGCAGGAACGCGCGCATGCGCTCGTGCAGGGCGAGGACGTCGGTTTCCGCGCACAAGCCGCGGGCGACGGCGGATTGATTGGTGATGACGACGAGGAGATAGCCTTTCTGCTGCAGGCGGCGCAGGGCATCGATCACGCCAGGCAGAAAGGCGAAGTCTTCCCAGCGGTGGACGTAGCCGCGATCCTCGTTGAGGACGCCATCGCGGTCGAGAAAGGCGGCGGGTCGTCCGCTCATGCCGCACCCCATCGGCCCTCACCCCAGCCGTTCGAAGAGCTTGAGCACGGCGATCGAGTCTTCTTCGCCCAGGCCGGCGCCGACGAGGGCGTTGAACCACTGCGCGGCGGCGGCCGACAGGGGCGCGGGAACGCCGCTGCGGTGGGCTTCGTCGAGCACGATGCGCATGTCTTTCTGGTGCATCCAGGCCTTGAAACCGGGGCGGAAGTTGCGCTCGAGCATGCGGGCACCGTGGTTTTCCAGCACGCGCGAGTAGGCAGAGCCGCCCAAGAGCGCCGTGCGCACGCGTCCGGGGTCGACGCCCTCGGCGCGGGCGAGGTTGAAGGCTTCGGCCACGGCCACCACGGTGACGCCGGTAAGGATCTGGTTGCAGGCCTTGGCGACCTGGCCGGCACCGCTTTCGCCGATCCAGGTGATGGTGCGCCCCATCGCCTCGAAGAGCGGCTGCGCCGTGGCGAAGGCGGCTTCGTCGCCGCCCACCATGAAGGTGAGCGTGCCCTCGATGGCGCCGGTTTCGCCGCCGGAGACGGGGGCATCGAGCAGGCGCACGCCGCGCTCGGCGAGCCGCGCGGCGATGCGTCGCGCTGCCTGGGGCGAAATGGTGCTGGAATCGATGTGGATGTGCCCCGGCTGGGCGCCGGCGGCCACGCCGTGCTCGCCCAGGGTGACTTCTTCCACGTCGGGGGCGTCGGCCACCATGGAGCAGGTGATGCGCACGGCGCGGGCGAGTTCGGCGGGGGAATCCGCGGCGATGGCGCCGAGCGCGATGAGCGGCTCCATGGATTCGCGCCGGCGCGCCCAGACGTGCACGCGGTGCCCCGCACGCAGGAGGTTGAGCGCCATGGGGCGCCCCATCAGACCAAGACCGATGAAACCGACATCCATGGGGAGTTCTCCTATCGGGGGTGAAACGGAGTCAGGGCAAGGAGATCGGCTTGCCGATCGCGTATCCTTGCAGGTAGTGGACGCCCAATCGCTCCAAGGTTTGCGCGATCTCGGGGGTGCTGACGAATTCGGCCACGACCTGCATCTCGGTTTCGTGGGCGAAATGGACGGCGGCGGCGATGACCCGCCGGACTTTTTCTTCTTGCACCACCTTGGTGACGAGCGAACCGTCGAGTTTGAGGTAATCGGGCGAGAGTTCGATGAGGGTGGCGAGATTGGAGTAGCCGCTGCCGAAATCGTCGACGGCAAGCTGTGCGCCATGGCGGCGGATGTCTTCGGCAAAGGCGCGCACGCGGGCGAAATCCTCGATGGCTTCGCTTTCGGTGATCTCGAAGATGAGCCGCTCGCCTTGGTGCTTTTTCAATTGATCGAGAAGGTAGGCATAGGTTTCGCCGTCGGCGAGGTCGATTGCCGAGAGGTTGATCGAGATCTGGCTGCCGGTGCGCCGGGCCGCCTCCAGCGCCAGGTCGAAGACGCGGCGGGTGAGGCGGCCGTAGTGGCCCGTGGGCTTGACGATGTCGAGGAAGACGCCGGGAGAGAGGATTTGCCCCTGGCGGTCGTACAGGCGCACGAGCGCTTCGTATTTGGGTGGATGCTGCGCCGGCCGCACGGGGACGATGGGTTGGAAATGGCAAAGGATGCGGGATTCGGCCAGCGCCGCTTTGACTTCGTTGATCCAGAAGCGGTTGTTGAGGTAGGACTGGTCCTGGGCGTTGAAGGCGGGGATGCGGTCGCGCACCCCGCTTTCCTTGGCCTTGTGCAGCGCCGCCTCGGCGAGCGCGAGCAGGTGGTCATCGCCCTTGGCAATGCCGAAATAGAGGTCGATGTCGACTTCTTCGCCGTCCATGCCGGGCATGGGCAGAGTGCGCAGCGCGCGGCTGGCGGCGAGCAGTTCGGCCTCGAAGGCGGGAAGCGCCAGCCCGTCGGGCGGGATGAAGGCGAAACCGGCGCCATAGTTGCGATAGATGCGGATACCGAGCGGCTGGAGTCGCTGCTGCAGACGCACGGCCAGTTCGATGATCAACCGGTCGCCCGCCTCGAAACCGTAGTAGTCGTTGATCGACTTGAAGGCGGCGATGTCGGCCAAGGCAAGGAGGCGGCAGTGACCGCGTTCGAGGTCTTCGATGAGCTGGTTGCGGTTGGGCAGGCCGGTAAGGCGGTCGGTGCGCTGCTGCTCGAGGAGCTGCTGGCTGACGATGATCTCGGTGATGTCCTCGGCGATGCCGATGTATTCGACGGTGTCGCCGTTCTCGTCGAACAAGGGGATGATGGTCGCCTTGAGATAGTAGGTGCGCCCTTCCTTGCTGCGGTTCTGGATGATGCCGCGCCAGATCTGCTTGTCCTCGAGGGTGCGCCATATCTCTTCATAGACCGCCCGCGGCATGTCGGGGTGGTGCAGGAGGCGGTGCGTGTGGCCGATGAGCTCTTCGGCCCGATAGCCGCTGACGCGCTCGAAGAGGGCATTGACGTAGGTGATGCGCCCTTGGAGGTCGGTGCGCGAGACGATGGCGCTCTGATCGAGGGCGTAGCGGTACTGTTCGAGAAAGGTGAGGGAGTGGGAGAGCTCCTGGGAGGTGACGTCGCTCAGGCGGGCGAGGGCGCGCAGCGTGAGATTGGGTTCGGGCAGATGGCGCGGCAAGGAGATGGGGCTCGGCCGGATCGTGTCCGTCTCGGCGAGCACCACCAAGGTACAGGTCATGTTGAGCAGGCGGTTGTCGCCGGGAAGGTGGAAGAATTCGCCGTAGGTGAAGAATCCCGCCGCCGGCGCCAGGGCAGCGAGGGGGGCGAGTTCGAGCGGGGTGTGTTCCCCCAGGTAGAGCCGGCGGCCGAGGCAGGAGAACACATAGACGGCTTCGGCGGGCACGCTGCGGCTAAGCTGCTGGGCGGTGGCGTGGGCGCGCTCGAGGAGGGTGAAGATGTCGCCGACGCCGAAGCGCACCGGCTGTTCGGGGCGCAGGGTGCCACCGAAGCGCAAGGCGCCATCCTCGCTCAGCCCTACGGGAAGGCGGGCAACGTCGAGGCCGCGCTGACGGGCGATGAGGGGAAACGCGGCCAGTGACAGGGGGATCTGCTGCAGGACTTCTTCGCCGAGGTAGTGGCGGTACACGTCGAGCACGGGCTTGCCGTCGATTTCATTGACGTATTCCCCGTGGCTGCGCGTCAGACGCATGGGCTTGCCCGCCGGGGTGAAGTTGAGGAGCGAGGCGGTGTGCAGGCGCAAGCGCTCCCCGCTCAGGGCGGCGAGCACTACGCCGCGCGAGTGGACGTCGTTGCCGTGGATGACGAAAGAGCCTCGAAAGAGAACGGTGTCGGCAGCGATGCCACCGGCCACGACCAGATCGGGGGCGGTGCGCGCGAGCCCTTCGAGGAAGGCTTCGGGATTTTCATGCAGGATGTTGCCGAAGGCGAGCAGGAGCCGGACTCCACGGGCGGCGAGTTCGGCGCCGAGCCGCTCTCCATCCGCGGCCTCGGCCTGGGGGAGGTAGCGCGTCTCGATCTGCGTGTGCTCGAAGATCGACACCGAGAGCACGATGCCTTCGTCGTGGACGCGCCCCCCAGCGATCGCGCCGGCCGTGGAGGCGCCGATCACGGCAAAACCGTGCAACGCCTGCAGGCGCTCGAGCACGGGACGCACCTGCTGCGGTTCAGCCGCCGCTGTGAAGACCTGGACGAGCCCCCGCCGGCGGGCAAGCCCGTGCGTGTCGATGAACGCCTCGAGTTCGGCGGCGTCGCGATAGACGTGGAGAAGGTGTTCCATCGGGTCCTCGGTAGGCGGGGAGAGGCCCCCGCCGACAAGGCGTAACTATAACCCGACGAACGTCTATTCCTCCCCGTGCATGACGATCACGCGCGGAAGGAGTGCTGCAGCCCCTCTTCGGCCTGTCGCGCGACTTCGAGGAGGAGTTTCGCCTTTGCTTCGCTGTCGCCGGCCCGCTCGGCCGCCCCGTCGGCCGCCTGCGCCGCCTGTTCGACCTGCTGGGCGAGCAGCTGCGCCGCCTTGGCTTGTTCCTCGATGGCGTGCGACATGGAAGAGACCGCCTCGCGCGCCGCGTCGATCGCCGAGGAGATGGCGCGCAGTTCGCCTTCGACGCTGGCGGCGAGCGTCTCGCCCTCCTCGACCCGCTCGCGCACCTGGGCCATCTGGGCGCCAGCGTCGTTGGATTGCTGCTGGACATGGTCGATGATCTCGCGGATCTCGCGGGTGGACGCAGCGGTGCGTTCGGCAAGCTTGCGCACTTCGTCGGCGACCACGGCAAAGCCGCGCCCGTATTCTCCGGCCCGCGCGGCTTCGATGGCGGCGTTCAAGGCGAGCAGATTGGTCTGGTCGGCGATTTCCTGGATCGCCTGGGCGATCGAGGAGATGCGCTGCGCCTGTTCGATGAGGGCCGAGACGGCCGTTCCCGCCCGTTGCGTGATCTCGACGATGTCGCGCATCTGGTGCGCCGTTCGCTCGATGATGGCCACGCCAGTGAGGCTGCGCTGCTGCGATTGCGCGGCGCGCTCGTCGGCGAGGTGCGCCATTTCATTGAGCCGGTCGATGTTGGCCGAGAGTTCCTCGATGGCGGCAGCCATCTTCTCCGCGTTCTCGGCGGCCAAGGCGGCGGCACGGCGGGCTTCGGCCGCGTCCGTGCTTTGTTCCTCCGCGGCGGAGCGCACCCGGGCCAAGACGGCTCGCTGGGCGAGGACCAGGTCGCGGATGGCGTCGCGCAGGCGCCCGATGGCGGCGATGATACGGCCGAGTTCGTCGTCGGAGGCAGGCGGCAATACCGCGGTGAGATCACGCCGGTCGACCACCGCGCCCACCGCCTCTTCAGCCTCGGCCAAGCGGCGGCGCAGCATGCGATCCATCATGATCCCCAAGACCAGCGCGAAAGCAACCATCGCTGCCGAAGAGACCGTCACCAGGGTGGACCAGAACGCCGCCTCGCGGCGATATTTTTCGAATTCCTCGTCGTTGGCCTTTTCACGCCAGGCGATACGCTTTTCTAGCCTTGCCTTGAGGTCGCGCCAGGCGGGGTTGAGCTCTCGCAGCACGATTTGACGCGCCTGCTCGATGTCGCCCCGATCGACCGCCGCCTGCAAGCGCTGCACCGCCGGCACGACGCGGCTCTTCCAGTCGCTGACCATCCCCTGCAGGTCTTCGCGGACTTCCTTGCGCCGGGCCTTGGCAATGACCCCTTCAAGCAGGCGGGGGAATTCCTCCAGCGTCCTGGACAGGTTCTCCTTGGCTTGGGTATCTTCGGGAAGCAGCACGATGCCCCGGGCCGCGGCCTGCAGCTGGATGCCGGCGCGGTTGGCCTCGCGCATGTCGACGGTGTTGGGCAGGATGGTCGTCTGCGTCGTGAGCAGGTGGCCGGCGAGCATGTCGCGCGTGTACCAGGATACCCAGCCCGTGGCCGCACTGCCGAGCACGATTGCTCCCATGCTGGCCATGAGGGCGGTGCGTAGTTTGAGCGCCATCGCTTTGCTCCCAGAGATTCGAGGTTCGACTGTGTGGGTTATCGACCATTGGGGGAAAAACTTGAGCCCCTGCCGGCCCTGACACGAACTTTTGTCTCACTGCAGCATCCGAATGGGCAAGACGGAGCATGCTATGATCGATCATTTGGATTTGCTCGGGGAATATCGGTGATCGTCGTCGATCTGCTATGCGCTTCGACGCATCGTTTCGAGGGGTGGTTTCCCTCGGCCGAAGCGCTGGAGGCGCAACTGGCCCAAGGCGCGGTGCGCTGCCCGCTGTGCGGCAGTGCCGAGGTGCGCCGCTTGCCCAGCGCCCCCTACGTGCATACCGGCGAGCGCGGCGCAGACACGCCCGAACCGTCCCCGCCCGCTCCGGCCCCGGCCACGGTCGCACCCGATCCGCAGCGCCTGGCGCAGCTGTGGCAGACCCTGCGCGCGCTGGGGCGGCAGGCCGAGGACGTGGGGGTGCGCTTCCCCGAAGAGGCGCGCCGCATTCACCGCGGCGAAGCCGATGCGCGCCCCATCCGGGGCCAGAGCAGCGCCGAAGAATTCCTCTCCTTGCTCGAGGAAGGCATCGAGGTGTTGCCTCTGCCGCCACTCGACGAGGAGATGCACTGATTCACGGGCTCTCAATGCGCTTCGGCATCGAGCCGTGCCGCCAGCGCCTGCAGCTCGCTGGAGATCGTCACGGGATACGGCGGGGCGTCTTCGAGCGCGCGCAGCGGTTCCGGTAGCAGGCGCAGCTGGGCGGCGGCGTAGGTGCGGGCCGCCGTGAGCCCGGAAAGGGTATCGAGCCGGCACCCGCCGCGCATCACCGGCACGAGGAGCGCCTCCCCTTCCTGCGCTTCGTGCGCCAGCCCCACCACGTCGCCCGCCATGCGCCCTTGGGCATCGTAGCGACGCCACACTTGTTTGCGTCCCGGCCAGGTCGCCTTGCCGGCCGAGCGCTTGCGCCGCGGTTTGCCGGCGTATTCCTCGAGCTTGTAGGCGCAATCGAGATAGGGGACGTCGGCAGAGGTGTCGAGCTTGGTGCCGATGCCGAAGCCATCGATGGGCGCGCCCTGGGCGAGCAGCTCGCGCACGCGGTATTCGTCCAGATCGCCACTGGCGAAGACAATGGTGCGCTGCAAGCCCCCCTCGTCGAGGATGCGACGCACGCGGCGGGCGAGTTCGCCCAGATCGCCGCTGTCAATGCGCACCCCCTGAATGCGGATTCCCTCGGGTTCGAGTTCCTTGGCGAGCGCCACCACCTTGCGCGCGGCGGCTTCCGTATCGTAAGTGTCGATGAGCAGCACCACGTTGCCGGGTTGCGCCCGGGCAAACCCGCGAAAAGCCTCCAGCTCGTCGTCGTGCGCCTGGATGTAGGAATGCGCCATGGTACCGTAGAGCGGGATGCCATAGCGCTGGCCGGCAAGCACCGTGGCCGTGCCGGCAAAGCCGGTGAGCCAGGCCGAACGCGCCGCCAGCACCCCGGCTTCCGCGCCGTGCGCGCGGCGCAGGCCGAAGTCGACGAGCGTCTTGTCCGGGGCAACCAGCACCGAACGCGCGGCCTTGGAAGCGATGAGGATTTGCAGGTGCAGCAGGTTGATGAGCCGGCTCTCGATGAGCTGGGCCTGCGGCAGGGGCGCGGTGATGCGCACCACCGGTTCGTTAGGGAAGAAGACCGTACCCTCGGGCATGGCGTCCACGTCGCCGGTGAAGCGCCAATCGGCCAGCCAGTCGAGGAATTCCGGCGAGAAGCGTCCGCTCGCGCGCAGCCAGTCGATCTCGTCGGTGCCGAAGCGGGCCTGTTCGAGGAACTCGACCAGCGGCTCGATGCCGGCGGCGACGAGGAAGTTGCGCCCCGGGCGCAGTTTGCGCACGAAGAGTTCGAACACGGCGGTATCGTGCATGCCGCGCTCGAAATAGCCCTGCAGCATGGTGAGCTGGTAGAGATCGGTCAGAAGCAGGCTGTGTTCGCTGTCCATCGAAGATCCTTTCTCCCATTCATTTTTCTGCTTGCCTCTCACCCCTTGATGCACACCAGGGGCACGAGCTTGGCCACCTTGCGCGCGAGCCCGGCGCGGTCGGCCGCATCGACCACGGCGCTCACGTCCTTGTACGCTTCGGGCGCCTCTTCGGCCACACCGCGAAACGAGGGGCTGCGCACGATCACGCCGCGGCGCGCGAGCGATTCGACCACTTCCCTTCCCTGCCAGCGCTTGAGCGCCTGCTGCCGGCTCATTGCCCGTCCGGCGCCGTGGCAGGCGGAGCTGAAGGCGAGCGCCTCGCTCTCGCGGGTGCCGACGAGTACGTAGGAAGCCGTGCCCATGCTGCCGCCGATGAGCACCGGCTGACCCACGGCACGCAGCGCCTCGGGCAGTTCCGGATGCCCCGGACCGAAGGCGCGCGTCGCCCCCTTGCGATGCACGTAGAGCGTACGCTTGCGCCCGTCGACCTCGTGCGTTTCCACTTTACAGGTGTTGTGCGAGACGTCGTAGAGCAACGGCAGCGACAGGCCAGTGAAGAATTCGGCGAAGACCTTGCGGGTGAGGTGGGTGAGGATCTGGCGGTTGGCGAGCGCGCAGTTGATGGCCGCGCGCATCGCCCCCAGATAGCGCTGCCCCACGGGCGAAGTGATGGGCGCACAGGCCAACTCCCGGTCCGGCAAAACGATGCCGTAGCTCTTCGCCGCCAGCGCCATCTCCTTGAAGTATTCGGTGCCGATCTGATGCCCCAGTCCCCGAGAACCGCAGTGGATGCTCACCACCACCTGATCGCGCACCAGACCAAAGACCGCCGCCGTGGCCTCGTCGTAGATCTCGGCCACGCGCTGCACTTCGAGGTAGTGGTTGCCCGAGCCGAGCGTGCCCATCTCCTCGCGCTGGCGCTTCTTCGCCTGCGCCGAGACGGCCTTGGGATCGGCCCCGGCCATGCAGCCGTGCTCCTCGATGCGCTCCAGGTCGGCCGCTTCGCCGTAGCCCTGCGCCACTGCCCAGCGCGCCCCGCCGCGCAGCATGGCATCCATTTCGGAATCCGACAGGCGAATCTGACCCGTGCTGCCCACGCCGGCCGGAATCGCCGCGAAGAGCGCTTCGGCCAGGGGCTCCTGAACTTCGAGGATCGCTTCGACCGGCAAGCCCGTGAGCAGGCAGCGCACGCCGCAGCTCACATCGAACCCTACCCCTCCAGCCGACACCACGCCGCCCTCGTCCGGATCGAAAGCGGCCACCCCGCCGATGGGAAAGCCATAGCCCCAGTGCGCATCGGGCATGGCGTAAGAGGCGCGCACGATGCCGGGCAAGGTGGCAACGTTCGTCGCCTGCTCGCGCACCTTGTCGTCCATCGCCTGCAGCAGCGCCTCGTCGGCGAAGATCTCCACCGGCACGCGCATCGCTCCGCGCGGCGCGAGCCGCCAGTGACAGGGGCCGAGTCGCTCGAAGCCTTTCAGGTCCATGACTTTTCTCCTACACGTCCACGACGCATTGTGCGATCCATTCTTCTCCCTGCCGCGCCACTTCGAGCGCAGTGAAGGTCGCCCCCTTGGGTTCGACCGCCGGCTGGTGCCGCGACCGATCCACCGGTTCGCCCCAGGCGGTGGCTTCCAGCCGGTCGCCCTCGATGCGGACCTCGTAGCGGGAAAAGAGCATGCGGCGCGTGGCCATCTCATAGATCAGGGCATTGAGCCAGTCGACGAAAAGGAACTCCGGATCGGGCGCCTGGCAGCGGATCGTCACCGGGATGCGCGGCGCGACGAGGGCCGGATCGGTGACGATGGCCGTGAGCGCGAGCCCCGCCTGCGCGAATGCCTCGGCGAGCGTCGCCCCGCGCCCGCGCACGCCGATGTCCGCTTCGTGTTCGAAATGCTCCCAGCCGTTCATGGTTCTCCTGGATGCTCCATGGAAGGCGCATCCTGCCGCCATGCCTGAGGCACTTGCGCCGCCTGCAACAGGCGCCGCGCCAAGTTGCCGCACACCAGCTCGCACAGGGCATAGACCGAAGGATCGGCGATGCGGTAATAGACCGTAGTGCCCTGGCGCCGGCGCTCGAGCAGACCGTGCTTGGTCATGAGCGAGAGGTGGCGCGAGATGTTGGCTGCAGTATAGCCGCAGCGCTGGGCGATTTCACCGACACTGCGCTCCCCTTCCTGCAGCAGGTTGAGGATGTGCAGGCGCGTGGGCTCGGAGAGCACCTGGAAGTAGCCGGCGACCTGTGCCATGATTTCAGAAGGAATTTTTTCCATCGTCGGGCTCCATTGCGACGGCAGGTAGCGCGATTCGAACACTAGTTGACTATTTAGTCAAACGATTAAATAATAAAGCCGAAGAACGCCCGCCAGGGAAGGGAGAAGAACATGGGACCGAGGCGCATCGTCATGCTGACGTTGCTCGCCTGCACGCTGAGCCATGGCACGGGGCTGATGGCAGCGCCCGAAGCCGGGCTCGAAACGGTGGTCGTGCAAGCCGAGCGCGACTCCGCGAACCACAGCGCCGAGGGCACGGTCGAGGCGGTGCGCGACACGCTGATGACGGCGCAGGTGGCCGGTGTGATCGTCTCCCGGCCGGCGGAAGTGGGCCAGCGCGTACGGGCGGGTGAAGAACTGGTGCGCATCGACCCGCGCGCCGCCGAGGATCAGGCCGCCGCCAGTGCCGCCCAGGTCCAGGCCGCGCGCGCCGAGCTGCAGGTCGCCCTCAAGGAGTACGAGCGCCAGCGGCGCCTCTTCGAGAAAGCCTACATCAGCGAGGCAGCGTTCGACCGCGCCCGCGCCCAGCGCGACGCGGCCCAGGCGCGCGTGGCCGCGCTCGAAGCACAGGCCAAGGCCGTACACACCCAGGCGGGCTATCATCGGGTCACCGCCCCCTACGACGGCATCGTGAGCGAGGTGCCGGTGGTGCTGGGCGAGACGGCGCTTCCCGGCCGGCCCTTGGTGCGCCTCTACGATCCGGGGGCGCTGCGCGTCACCGCCGTCGCCGCCCAGGGCGAGGCGGCCACGCTGGTAGCGGAAGGAACCGTGGACGTAGAGATTCCCGGATTCCCCGCCCTGCATCTTCCCGCCGAGCGGGTGCAGATTTTCCCCGCGGCAGACCCTTCCACCCATACGGTGCAGCTGCGCCTGCCGCTCCCTCCCGAGGTGCGCGGCCTCAAGCCGGGGCTCTTCGCGCGGCTCTCCTGGCGCAGCCCGGGCGCAGCCGCAGGCCAGCGTTTCCTCGTGCCGGCGAGCGCCGTGGTGCGCCGCGCCGAACTCACCGGTCTCTACGTGCTCGACCGCGACGGCAAGCCGTTGCTGCGGCAGGTGCGCCTGGGACGGGTCGAAGGCGAGCGCGTCGAAATCCTCAGCGGCGTGGAAGAAGGCGAGCGCGTGGTGACGAACCCCGAACTCGCCGCACGGGAACGCTGAGATGGACGCCCCGCGCCCGCTCGGCCTCTCCGGCCGCATCGCTGCGCAATTCCAGAGCGCGCAGATCACACCGCTGCTCGCGCTCATCGCCTTGCTCATGGGGCTCTTCGCCGTGCTGGTCACGCCGCGCGAGGAGGAGCCGCAGATCAACGTGACCATGGCCAACGTCCTCATTCCCTTCCCCGGGGCGGCGGTGGCCGACGTCGAACAGATGGTGGCTTCGCCTGCCGAACAGGTGCTCGCCCAGATAGAGGGCATCGAGCACGTCACCTCCGTCTCGCGCCCGGGTCTGGCCATCCTCACGGTGCAGTTCAAGGTGGGCGTGCCGCGCATCGTGGCCCTGGTGCGGCTGCACGACACGCTGCGCACCCACACCGACTGGCTGCCGCGCGACCTGGGCGTGCTCGAACCGATCATCAAACCCAAAGGCATCGACGACGTGCCCATCGTCACGCTCACGCTCTACGCCACCGACCCGCGGCAGGGGGCGTTCGATCTCGAACGCGTCGCGCACAGCATGGAGATCGAGCTCAAACGGATGTCCGGCACGCGCGAGGTGCAGACGATCGGCGGGCCCGGACGGGCCGTGCTCGTACGCCTCGATCCGGTGAAGATGGCCGGCAGCGGCGTCACCGTCCAGGATCTCCACGCCGCCCTGCGCTCGGCCAACGTCGGTCTGCCGGCGGGGGAACTGGTGCAAGGAGATGCCACCGTCGCCGTGGAAACCGGGCCGTTCCTTGCCAGCGCCGAGGAAGTGGGCGAGCTGGTGGTGGGCGTGCATGAGGGTCGTCCGGTCTTCCTGCGCGAGGTGGCCGAGGTGCAAGACGGTCCTCCGCCGCCCGAACGCTACGTCTGGCACGGCCGCGCCGAGGCGGCGGGCGGTGGGGAATTCCCCGCGGTGACGATCGCCGTCACGAAGAAACCCGGCGAGAACGCCATCGATGTGGCCGAGGCGGTGATCCATCGCGCCGAGGCGCTGCGCAACACCCTCGTGCCCGCCGGGGTAGAGCTGGCGGTGTCGCGCAACTACGGCGTCACCGCCAACGACAAGGCGCAGACGCTCATCAAGAAACTGCTCTTCGCCACGGCCTCCGTGGTGGCGCTCGTCTTCTTCGCCCTGGGGCGGCGCGAGGCGGCCATCGTGGGGCTCGCCGTGGCGCTCACGCTCATGGCCACGCTCTTCGCCTCCTGGGCCTGGGGGTTTACGCTCAACCGCGTCTCGCTCTTCGCCCTCATCTTCTCCATCGGCATCCTGGTCGACGACGCCATCGTGGTGGTGGAGAACATCCACCGCCACCACCTGCTGCAACCCGATACGCCCCTCGTGCGCCTCATCCCGGTCGCGGTGGACGAAGTGGGCGGACCGACCATCCTCGCCACGCTCACGGTGATCGCAGCACTGCTGCCCATGGCCTTCGTCACCGGCCTCATGGGCCCCTACATGAGCCCCATCCCGATCAACGCCAGCATGGGCATGCTCATCTCACTGGCCGTCGCCTTCACCGTCACGCCGTGGCTGTCGCGCCTGTGGCTGCGCGGGCACGGGCAAGCCAAGGCCGGTCTCGGCGAGCGCATCGCCCCGTTCTTCGAGCGCATCTTCCGGCCGTTGCTCGACGAGCGAAGGGGGGCAAGGAACCGAGGCGTGCTCGCGCTCTTCGTGCTCGCGGCGATCGTCGTCTCGCTCGCGCTGCCGGCCACCGGGCTCGTGCTCATGAAGATGCTGCCTTTCGACAACAAGTCCGAATTTCAGGTGGTGGTGGACCTGCCCGCCGGCACGCCGCTCGAGCGCACTGCGGCGGTGCTGCACGAACTGGGGGCGTTCCTCGCCCGCCAGCCCGAGGTGACCGATTACCAAGCCTACGCCGGTACCGCCTCGCCCATCAACTTCAACGGCCTCGTGCGCCAGTACTACCTGCGCGCCGGCGACGAGGTCGGCGATATCCAGGTGAATCTCGTCGACAAGCACCTGCGCCACGAGCAGAGCCACGCCATCGTCACGCGCCTGCGTCCAGCGCTGCAGGAGATCGGCCGGCGCATGGGCGCCAACGTCAAAGTGGTGGAAGTGCCGCCGGGCCCGCCGGTACTCTCGCCCATCGTCGCCGAGGTCTATGGCCCGGAAGCCGCCGGGCGGCGTGCCGTGGCCAAGGCCATGCGCGCCGTGTTCGAGCGCACCGAGGGCATCGTCGACATCGACGACAGCACGATCGCCGAGGCCCCGAGAAAGCTGCTCCTCGTCGACCGGCGCAAGGCGGCGCTTGCCGGCGTCTCGCAACAGGCGATCGTCACCACCCTGCAGGCGGGCCTTGCCGGGCTGCACTCGGCCTATCTGCACGATGCGAGCAAATACCCGGCCCCCGTACTGCTGCAGCTGCCCGCCGAAGCCCATGGCGAGCTGGACGCGCTGCTGCGGCTCGCCGTGCGCGGGCCCGACGGGCGGCTCGTGCCGCTGCGAGAACTCGTCACGGTGAGCGACACGCTGCGCGAAGAGCCCATCTACCACAAAGACCTCCTGCCGGTGGTCTATGTCGTCGGCGACATGGCCGGACATATCGACAGTCCCCTCTATGGCATGTTCGCCATGCGCGGGGCGATCGGCGAGATCGTCGCTCCCGACGGGGGGCACCTGGAGGAGCACTTCATCCGCCAGCCCGAGGATGCGCTGCGCGGCTACAGCTACAAATGGGATGGCGAGTGGCAGATCACCTACGAGACTTTTCGCGACATGGGCGCCGCCTACGCCGTGGGGCTGATACTCATCTACCTGCTGGTGGTGGCGCACTTCGGCTCCTATCTCGTGCCGCTCGTCATCATGGCGCCGATTCCGCTCACCCTCGTCGGCGTGATGCCAGGGCACGCGCTCCTGGGGGCGCAATTCACCGCCACCAGCATGATCGGCATGATCGCGCTCGCCGGCATCATCGTGCGCAACTCTATCCTGCTCGTCGACTTCATCCGGCTGCAGGTGCGCGAGGGCGTTCCGCTCGAGCACGCCATCGTACGCTCGGCGATCACGCGCGCCCAGCCGATCCTGCTCACGGCGCTGGCGGCCATGATCGGCGCGCTCTTCATCCTCGATGATCCGATCTTCAACGGCCTGGCGATCTCGCTCATCTTCGGCATCTTCGCCTCGACCCTGCTCACCCTCGTCGTCATCCCCACCCTCTATTACATGGCTTATCGTCGTTCCCGTCCCGACCAAGGAGAACCGTCATGACGTCCTGGCGCATCGTCCGCATCATCGCCGGCACTTTCATCCTCGTCTCGCTGCTCTTGGGCGCGCCCGCGAGCCCCTTCTTCATGAGCCAATGGTGGCTCGCCTTCACCGCCTTCGTCGGCCTGAACCTGATGCAGAGCGGATTCACCCGCTGGTGCCCCCTGGAAATCTTCCTGCGCAAGCTCGGCGTGCCGGGCGGCTGCTGAAACCGGAGGACGCCGCGATGCGCCTGTCTCCCTGGTCGGCCCTGCTGCTCGCCTTGCCTCTGCCCACGGCGCACGCCCTCGATTTGATGGAAGCCTGGCAAGCGGCACGCGAGCACGACCCTCGCATGGCGATGGCCCAGTCTTCGCTGGAGGCGGGCCGCACCCAGCGCGAACAGGCACGCGCCCTATGGCGTCCGTCGGTGAGCGTGGGCGGCGGCGCCGGGGTGCGCTCGCTCGAATCCAACACGCATGGGGCCTACTTCGCCGCCCCCGGCATGACGCCTTCGCGGCACGTCACCTTCAAGACCTCGATCGACAACGGCACCGCCACCCAGTGGAACGTCACGGCGCGCCAGCCACTCATCCACGGTGAGCGCTCGGCGCAGAGCGAACAGCTCACGCTCGGCGCGGACGCCGCCGAAGTCGAATGGCTGGGTGCGCGTCAGGAGCTGATGCTGCAGGTGGTCGAGAGTTACTTCCAGCTCGTCGTGGCCGAACGCCGGCAGGCACTATTGCGCCGCCAGCTGGAGGCGGTGGAACGGGCACTCGCCGAGGCCAAGGATCGTTACGCCGCGGGTGACCTGCCCATCCTCGACACGCACGAGGCCACCGCCCGCGCCCGCACCCTGCAGGCGCAGCTCGTGGCCGCCGAGAGCGAACGGGAAGTAGCGCTGGCAGCGCTCGCCGACGCCACCGGCCTGGAGCCAGAGCGGCTCGATCCCCTGCCGCCTTCGGCCAGCGTCTTGTCCCCCGAACCGCTCGAACCGCTCGCGCACTGGCAGGAGGCGGCGCTCGCTGCCAATCCCCTGCTGCGCCAGGCGCAGGCCAAGGTCGAGATCGCGCACAAGGAAGTAGAAAAATACCGTGCAGCGGCCGATGCCACGGTCGATCTCGTCGCCCAGGCCGGGCGCGACTACGTGAGCGGCGACGGCGATTACGGCTCGTCCAGCGTCGAGCAGACGCAGCACGTGATCGGCGTACAAGTTAACATCCCCCTCTACACGGGGGGATTGCGCAGCGCCAAGCGGCAAGAGGCGCTCAAGCTCGAAGACCGGGCCCGGGCCGAGCTCGAATGGATACGCCAGCAGGTGGGGCAACAGGTGCGCGCCGCCTGGCTCGCGCTGCAGACGGCCCACGCGCGCGTGACCGCGCTCGAAGAGGCGGTCACGGCGAGCGAAGCGCGCCGCGACGCCACGCGCCTGGGGCACGAAGTCGGAGACCGCACTACGCTCGACCTTTTGAATGCCGAGAACGATCTCGACGCAGCGCGGCTTGCGCTGCTGCAGGCACGAACCGAGGTCCTTCAGAACCGCCTGAAGCTCCAGGCGCTCGCCGGCCGGCTGGACGAAGAACGGCTCGCGGCGGTCGACGCCGCGCTGCAACGCTGATTTTCACGAGGAGAGGAGAGACACACCATGGCCCACATCGTCATCATCGGCGCCGGTACCGGCGGAATGCCCTGCGCCTACGAAATGCGCGAGCGGCTCGGAAAGACCCACGACGTCACGCTCATCAATGCTGTCGACTACTTCCAGTTCGTACCCTCCAACCCCTGGATCGCCGTGGGCTGGCGGCAGCGCGATGCCACCACCTTCCCCATCAAACCCTATCTCGACAAGAAAGGCATCGGCTTCATCGGCCAGCCCGTGACGCGCATCGACGCCGAGGGCAACGCCGTCGAGACCGCCGACGGACAGCGCATCGGCTACGACTACCTCGTCATCACCACCGGCCCCAAGCTCGCGTTCGAGGAAGTCCCTGGTGCCGGCCCGGAAGCCTACACCCAGTCGGTGTGCACGGTCGACCACGCCGAAAAAGCCTGGCAGGAATACCAGAAATTCCTCCAGGATCCGGGTCCGGCCATCGTCGGCGCCTTGCCCGGCGCCTCCTGCTTCGGCCCGGCCTATGAATTCGCTTTCATCCTCAACAAGGACCTGCAACGGCGCAAGCTGCGCAGCAAGGTGCCCATCACCTTCGTCACCAGCGAGCCCTATGCCGGTCACCTCGGCCTGGGCGGCGTGGGCGACTCGAAGCTGATCATGGAAAGCGCCATGCGCAGCAACGACATCAAGTGGATCACCAACGCCAAGGTCACGCGCGTCGAAGACGGCAAGATGTTCGTCACCGAGGTCGATGAGGTTGTGTACCATCCTTTCTGTAAATT